>JAEZFI010000129.1 GCA_023437745.1 Actinomycetes bacterium | reverse complement strand
GGCGCGCCTGGTGGAGCGGGCCCGCCGGCGCATGGCGCCCGGCGACGGCCAGGGCGTCGGCCGAGGCGTCGAGGGCCAGCAACCGGACGTCGCGCTCGGCGGCCAGGCGGGCCCAGCGGCCGGTGCCGCACCCGACGTCGATCCCGGCGGCGCCCGGCGGGACGTCGGCCCACGGGAACGCTGCGAAATATCGGTCGAAGGCCCTCCGCAGGGACCCGTCGTCCCGCTTCGCCTGGTCGTAGGTCGACCACTCGAAGCCGAACCCCTCGACCGTCGGGGCGTCGACGCTCCCTGCTCCTGGGCGGCTCGTCTCGAGGTCGGCGTTCCTCGACGCCCCTGCTCGTCCTTTCACCGAAGCAGCGCCGCCCGGACGCCGGACACGACACGGTCGACGTCGGCGTCGGTCATCGCCGTCCCGCTCGGGAGGCAGACGCCACGGGCGAACAGCTCCTCGGCGACCTCCCCTCCCACCATCGGCGCCTCGGCGAAGACCGGCTGGAGGTGCATCGGCTTCCACGCCGGGCGCGCCTCGATCTCCAGCGTCTCCAGGTGGTCGCACAGCGCCTGTGGCGTGACCGGGGTGAGCGCGGGGTCGAGCTGGATCAGCGTGAGCCAGCCGTTCGGGCGGCCCCGGCCGTCCCAGGGCATGAAGGACACCGCCTCGACGTCGGCCAACCCGGACCGGTAGTGCGCATTGATCCGGTGCAGCGCGTCGATCTTCGCCGGCAGGGACGCGAGCTGTCCCCTGCCCACCGCGGCCAGGAGGTTCGAGAGGCGGTAGTTGAAGCCGACCTCGGTGTGCTCGTAGTGCGGGAACGGCTGGCGCGCCTGCGTGGCGAGGTAGCGGGCCCGCTGCACGTCCTCCTCCGGGCCGACCAGCGCGCCGCCCCCACCGCTGGTGATGATCTTGTTGCCGTTGAAGGAGTACGCGCCCCAGCGAGCCCACGTCCCGGCGTGGCGGTCCGCCCAGGTGGCGCCGAGCGCTTCGGCGGCGTCCTCGATCAGGGGGACCCCGTGGCGCTCGCAGATCGCTGCGATCCGATCGAGCTGGGCGCACTGGCCGTAGAGGTCGACGACGATCACCGCTGCCGGCGGGCGACCGCTCGACAGCGTCGCTTCGAGGAGGTCCGGGTCCATGTTCCAGGTCTCCCGCTCCGAGTCCACGAAGCGGAGCGACGCACCCACGTAGCGGCACGCGGACGCGGGGGCGATGAACGTGAGCGACGGCACGACGACCTCGTCGCCCTCGCCGACGCCGGCCAGGAGCAGCGCCAGGTGGAGCGCCGCCGTCCCGCTGTGCAGCGCTGCGCAGGCAGCCGCGCCCGTGTACTCGACGAGCTCGCGCTCGAAGGCGTCGACGTGCGGACCGAGCGGAGTGATCCAGTTGGAGTCGAACGCATCGAGCAGCAGCGCTCGCTCGTCCGGGCCCACGTCGGGCGGGGACAGGTACAGGCGTGCCACCGGCCACACGGTAGGGGCTGGTGGGCCGACCGCCAACGTGGGGCAGGGCAGCACCACCGGTACGCTCGTCCGCCGAGGGGGAGGGATCATGCCAGCAGCACGCAGGGACCGGCCGTACCGTGGCAAGCGGGTCGTCGACCTCGTCCTCACCGCGCTCGTCGCCCTCCCGGCGATCGCGCTCGGTGCACCCATCGCGCTCGCCATCCGCCTGACCTCCCCCGGCCCCGTGTTCTTCCGCCAGGAGCGCATCGGCATGGACGGCCGCCCGTTCGTCGTCTGGAAGTTCCGCACGATGGTCCACGGCGAGAACCCGACCTTCCCCGACGCGTCCCGGATCACGACGGTCGGCAGGCTGCTCCGCCGCCTGTCGCTCGACGAGCTGCCGCAGCTGATCAACGTCGCCCGCGGCGAGATGAGCGTCGTCGGCCCCAGGCCGACGCTCGCCTACCAGGTGGAGCGCTACGACGACGTCCAGCGACGCCGCCTCGCGGTGCGGCCGGGCCTCACGGGCCTCGCCCAGGTGTCGGGACGCAACTCGCTCCCCTGGCCCGAGCGGATCCGGTTCGACGTCGACTACGTGGAGCGGGGCTCGTTGCGGCTCGACCTCTGGATCCTGGCCCGGACCCTCACCACCATGCTCGGCGGCGAGGGCGTCGAGGGCCATCCCACGGACGACCCGCTCGCCCGTATCGACGAGACCGCCGGCGAGGAGCAGTAGCCCCGGTGCCCGAACCGCTGCTCCGGAGCCGGCCGGCCTGCCCGGTGTGCGCGACGACGACGTACCACCGCCTGCTCGACCTCCCCTTCGACAGCCCCCCGCTCGACGACTACCTGCGGTGGTTCTACGAGGGCCGGCTCGACCCCGACCGGCTCGCCGACCACCGGTACGTCCTCGACCGCTGCGGCGGCTGCGGTGTCCGGTACCAGCGGGAGGTGCCCGGACCGGACTTCCTCGTCGAGCTGTACGACGACCTCGCCCGGAGCGACCGGGAGGAGGTCTCACGCAGCCGGGGCCTCCCGACCCGGCAGGCCTACGCCTACGACGTCGAGCAGCTCGTGAAGCACTGGAACCGTCCCCCGGTCGAGCTCCGGGTCCTCGACTACGGCTCGGGCTTCGGCGACTGGCTCCGGATGGCGGCGGCGTACGGCTGCCGGGTCACCGCAGCGGAGCTGGCACCGCAGAAGGCGGCCGCGCTCGCCGGCACCGCCGACGTCCTGCCGGTGGACGACCTCCCGAGCAGCACCTTCCACTTCATCAACACGGAGCAGGTGTTCGAGCACCTGATCGAACCCGGCGACACGGTGCGACGCCTCGCACGATCCCTCGTCCCCGGCGGGCTGCTCCGGGTCAGCGTCCCCAACGGCCGGGGCATCGATGCGGCGCTCGCCACCCCCGACTGGCAGCGACCCAAGGGCGACCCCACCTCGCTCAACGCGATCGCGCCGCTCGAGCACGTGAACTGCTGGGACCACGAGTCGCTGACGAGGCTCGGTCGGGTGGGCGGACTCGAGGTCTTCCGCTATCCGCTGCGGCAGTTCCTCGACCCGATGGAGCGGATCCGGCACGTGGGCGGGGCGGTCCTGCACCGCCTGCGACCGCCCAGGGGCACCCTCGTGCTGTTCCGGCGTCCGCCTATCGGCTGATCCCGCGGGCGTTGCACCAGTCGACGAACATCAGGACGTCCCACAGGCGGTACGCGTTGTTGCGGCGACCGCTCTGGTGGTCCCGCCAGCTCGACGCGATCAGGTCGGCGTCGAGGAACGACCGAGCGACGTCGCTGAACACCCGGTCCTCGGCCCAGCCCCGCAGCGGACCTCGCAGCCACTCGTCGATCGGCATGCCGAAGCCGGCCTTCGGGCGGTCCACCAGGTCGGTGGGCACGTAGCGGCTCAGCACACGCCGGAGGATGAGCTTCGAGCGCCCGCCCTCGATGAGCATCGAGAGCGGGAGCGACGCCGCCAGCTCGACGATGTCCCGGTCCAGCAGCGGCACACGGGTCTCGAGGCTCACCGACATGGCGGCTCGGTCGACCTTCGTGAGGATGTCGTCGGGGAGGTAGGTCATCGCGTCGGTGGCCATCATGTGCTCGACGATCCCACCCGTCGCCGGCCAGCACGTGGGGTCCGTGTGGACGGTGGGCAGCGGGTTCGACCCCTTCACCAGGGCCAGGGGGTCCTGCCAGTGCGAGACCAGGCGGTGGAACACCTCCTCGGAGCTCCGTGCATCCGCCACCTCCAGCACCTTCGCGACCTTCAGCCCCAGTTGACGGGGTCGCCGCCGCTCGGGGATGAGCGTCCCGGCGCGGTCCCACCACGCCGGGGGCAGCTGCGACGCCGGCACCGCACCGGCCCGCCGGACGCCCGCCGGCACCTTCTCCAGCCGGCGCCAGATCGCCGGCACCCAGAGGTAGCGGTTGTAGCCGCCGAACAGCTCGTCGCCGGCGTCGCCCGAGAGCGCGACGGTCACGTCGCGCCGGGCGAGCTCGCTCACGAGCCGCGTCGGGATCTGCGACGAGTCCCCGAAGGGCTCGTCGTGGATCGTGCCGAGGCGTTCCACCACCCCCAGCGCGTCCGCCGACGTGACGCGCAGGGCCGTGTGATCGGTCCCCAGGTGCGACGCCACCCTCGCCGCGTCGTCCGACTCGTCGAAGTCGGCGTTGTCGGTGCCGATCGTGAAGGTCCGGACCGGTCGGCTGGACTCGGCCTGCGCGGCGCCCACCACCGTCGAGCTGTCGATGCCGCCCGACAGGAACGCACCGACCGGCACGTCCGCCACGAGCCGGCGCCGAACCGACCGGCGGAGCAGGTCGTCCAGGCGGTCGGTCGCCTCCTCGACGGAACCCGCGAACGTGCGGCCCCGGCCGATGACCTCGGCGTAGGACCAGTAGGCCGTCGGGCGACCGATCCGGCCGTCGGCGTCGATCTCCACCGTGTGACCCGGCTCGAGCTTGTAGATGCCGCTGTAGATGGTCCACGGTGCCGGGACGTACTTGTGGCGGAAGAACAGCGCCAGCGCGTCCCGGTCCACGGGGCGATCGAATCCGGGATGGGCCCGGAGGGAGTCGAGCGACGAACCGAACACGATCTCACCCGAGCCGAGGCGGCCGTAGTGGAGCGGCTTCTCCCCCATCCGGTCCCGAGCGAGGACGAGGCGGCGCTCGTCACGGTCCCAGAGACCGAAGGCGAACATCCCGTCGACCCGGTCGAGCGTCGCCGCCAGCCCCCACCTGCTGATGGCCTCGACGAGGATCTCGGTGTCGGAGTGCCCCCGGAACCGGACGCCCGCGCCGGCGAGCTCCCCGGCCAGGTCGCCGTGGTTGTAGATCTCGCCGTTGTAGGTGATCACGTACCGACCGTCGGCCGAGGTCATCGGTTGGTGGCCGTGCTCGGAGAGGTCGATGATCGCGAGCCGACGGTGGCCGAGCCCGATGCCGGTCCCCGGGTCGACCCACCGCCCCTCGCCGTCGGGGCCGCGCTCGCGGACCCGGTCCGTCATGGCCTGCAGGGTCGCCTCGGTCGCCGCAGCGCCGGCAGCGCGGCGCGGGTCCAGCACGCCTGCGATCCCGCACATCAGGCAGACCCCTCGACCGTCTCGAGGTTGAGCGCGAGGTCCCACTCCGTCGCGCGTGCCGCGGCCCCCTGGTAGCGCCGATCGCGGCCGATCAGCGCCTGCGTCCAACGGTTCCGGAGATCGCGGGTCCCCCGGAGCGGGCGCCGCAGCTCCAGGAACAGCGTCACCCGGTCGTGGGCCGACCGGTTCCATGCCGAGTGCGGTGCCGTGTCGTCGAAGAGGATCCCCTCACGCTCCCGATAGGGCACCGCGCGGTCCCCCACGCGCAGACCGGCTCCGTGGGGGCACACCACCCCGAGGTGGTAGCGGAGGACTCCTGCGTTCGAACCGACGTGCTCGGGGAGCTCTGCCCCCGGGGTGAGCACCGACCAGAGCGCAGACCGTACGCCGGGCACCGACAGCGCGAGCGCCGTCGTGCGTGGGAAGCGATCGGCGAGCCGTGGCACCGGGCGGCCGTCAGCGACGAGCAGTCCCGCCCGCCACGGCTCGGTGCTGCCCTGCTCCTCGTGGATCAGGTCGTCGAGGAGCGGGAGTCGCCCACCGGCGCCCGAGAACGCGTCCCACTCCGCTCGCACCTCGTCGAACCCGGCGACCAGCCGTTCGTGCCACGCGACGCCGTCCAGCAGGCGCGGGTTCGGCGCCCCGACGTCCGCGGCATGCGCCATCGCGTTGTTCCAACGGACCGCAGCGCCCGTCAGTCGCTCGACGATCACCGGTCGACGGCGCAGAGGTTCCTCACCCCAGCGTCAACCCGTACAGGGCAGCCGCGTTGCCGCCGGCGATCGCCTGCTGATCCGCCGGCGCCAGGCCCTTCACGGTCGCCGCGAGGGTGGCCGTGGTGCCCGGGTACTTGGCGTCGGGATGTGGGAAGTCGGAGGCCCACACGATGCGGTCGGCGCCGACGATCGGGGACCGGGCCGTGAACTCGAGGGTGGACTCGTCGACGTCGAAGCTGATCCAGCACTGGCGACGGAAGATCGCCGACGGCTCCTCCTTCAGCCAGGGCACGTCCCACGAGTAGATCTTGTAGTGGTGGTCGAGGCGCTCCAGCCACGGCACGATCCAGCCGCCGTTCGCCTCCAGGAACGCGACACGCAGGTCGGGGAACCGCCCCAGCACCCCGCCCGCCGTCATGAACGTCACCGCGGACATCATGTCCACGGGGTTGCCGATGGCCTGGCTGAAGAAGATGTTGTCGGACCCGAAGTCCTCCTGGTCCTGCACCGGGATGTCGGACGATCCGAGGCGGCCGATGCGGAGCCCCTGCACGGCGCCCGGGAGGTCGTTCGAGGAGAGCGGGTGGAACCCGACGGGGAGGTTCGTCTCCGACGCTGCCTGCCAGATGGGGTCATACACCTCGTGGTTGAGGTGACGCCACTGCATGGCGGGGTTGGGGCGCACCTGCACGCCCACGATGTGGGGCAGCGCTGCCACCCGGCGGATCTCGGCGGCGGCGCGCTCGGGGTCGAGGTGCGGGAGCACCGCCACCCCGTGCAGCCGCCCCTTGCCCTGCCCGCAGAGGTCGGAGAGCCAGTCGTTGTAGACCCGGCACTGCGCCTCGGCGAACTCGATGGACCGGAGGTGCTGGAAGGTGAGCAGCATCGTCGGGTACAGCACGGACTGCGAGATGTTGTCGGCGTCGAGCGCCTCGAGCCGGGCCCCGGCGTCCCAGCAGTACGCCGGAAGGTCGGCGTAGGCGAGCGCGCCGGAGTGCGCCTTGGTGCGGGTCTCGTCGTCGAAGCCGCCGGCGGCGGCGAGCGCCATGACGGCGGCTTCCATCCGCATGTCCTCCAGCGTCAGCCATTCGACGCCGTCGTCGTCGGCGTGGACCTGCCAGATGGTGTCCTTGTACGCCTCGGGCGCGTAGTCGATGAACGCCGTGGGCGGCTCCAGCAGGTGGCCGTCGGCGTCGATGTAGATGAGATCGTTCACGAGGCTCGGGCCTCCTCGCCCGGGGTTCCGTCGTCGGCGGCGACGCCTTCGGCGCGCGCCTGGTCGTCGAGCAACGGGTGCTCGGCACGGCTCAGCATGTCCATGAGCGTGAGCGGACGCTCGGGCGCGACGAACGCCCGCCGGAGCGGCGCAGGGCCGACGTCGACGTGCGTGGCGCGGGCTCGGAGCGCGCGCACGGTGCAGTCGGCCGGATCGGCGTGGGCGAACGGGTCGAAGCCGAAGTGGCGCATGGCGTTGCGATGGGTGATGTCGGCGACCGTGTCGGGCGACAGGCCCGCCATGGTCCTCGCCAGGCGCTCCGGGCTCTCCGGCCAGGTCGAGTCGGAGTGCGGGTAGTCCGTCTCGACGCAGACGATGTCGGGACCGATCAGGTCGAGCAGGCGGAGGCCGGCGGTGTCCTCGATGAAGCACGCGATGAAGTGCTCACGGAACACCTCGGACGGCTTCCGACCGCCGAAGTCCGAACCGGTCCAGCGGCTGTGGTGCTCGAACACGTAGTCCGCCCGCTCGAGCAGGTACGGGATCCAGCCGATGGACCCCTCGGACAGGGCGAACCGGATGCGGGGGAACTCACGGATCACCCGCGACCACAGCAGATCCGCCGCCGTGTCCATGACGGCGGTCGGCTGCAGGTTCATCATCGTCGTGAACGGCGCCTCGACGGAGGGCAGCTTCACCTGGGACGACGAACCGATGTGCAGGCAGACGACGATCGCGTGCTCGTCGCACGCCCTCCAGAACGGGTCCCAGTGCTCGCTGTGGAAGCTCGGCACACCGAGCTTCTCGGGGTTCTCCGACCAGGTGACGGCCCGCACGCCGCGTGCGGCGAGGCGCCGGACCTCGGCGGCCATGAGCTCCGGGTCCCAGTACGGGAGCAGGCCGAGCGGGATGAACCGTCCCGGGTGGGCGCCGCACCAGTCCTCGAGGTGCCAGTCGTTGTAGGCCTGCAGCGTCGCCAGCGCGAGGTCCTTGTCCTCCGTGTTGGCGAAGATCTGACCGCAGAACTGAGGGAACGAGGGGAAGCACATCGACCCGAGGATGCCGCCGGCGTCCATGTCGGCGATCCGCTGGTCGACGTCGAAGCAGCCCGGGCGGATCTCGTCGAACCGGGTGGGCTCGATCCCGTACTCCTCCTGCGGTCGGCCGGACACGGCGTTGAGGCCGAAGTTCGGGATCTCGACGCCCTCGAAGAGCCACATCTCACGGCCCGCGTCGTTCTCGATCACCCGGGGGGCACGGTCGGCGTACCGCGACGGCAGGCGACCCTCGAACATGTCAGCCGGTTCGACGAGGTGGTCGTCGACGCTGACGATGATCAGGTCGCCCGGATCGATCGGCCCCACCGCGTCCTCCATGCCTCTTCCTCCACCCATGTCGCTCCGGTGGGCCATTATGCCGTAGTTGCCGTCTGGCCCTTTCAGGCGCCCGCCTGCACTCGGTCCGCCACGACGATCGCGTGAGGGTGCGGGTAGCCCCGGTCCAGGCGCCGGACCGTCACTCCGAAGCCCTCGGCGCGCACGCGTTCGGCCAGGGCACCGATCGGGACCGGCGCCACGGCCGCACCCTTTGTGTAGCCGACCACGTCGATCGCCAGACGTTCCTGCAGGAGGTTGACGCGGACCTTCCACCTCGGCGCCGGCGCCATCTCCTTGATCAGGAGCCGGCCACCCGGCCGCACCGCCCTGGCGAGCATTGACACGGCGTCGAGGGCCGCCTCCGGGCCCAGCAGGTAGAGGACGTCCGTGACGAGGACCACGTCGAAGGAGCCGGGGTCCGGGCGCCAGCCGCCGTCGACCACGTCGAACGTCGCCCGTCCTCCGAGGCCTGCGGCGCCGGCCGCCCGACGAGCGGCCTCGATCTTTGCCTCGTCGACGTCGACCCCGTGGACCGATCGGCGCGGCGCCCCTCGGGCCGCGACCAGCGAGAGGAGCCCGTGGCCGCAGCCGAAGTCGAGGATGCGCCCCCGTCGTGGGATCAGCGACTCCACCTCGGCGAGCGGCGCGCTGATCCAGCGGATCGCCGTGTGGGCGCGGACGCGCGCTCCCAGCGCGGCGTACGGCGCGAGGGCGCCACGGACGGCGCGGCGGCGGGCGGCCGTCAACTGCCGGCCACGTCGACGAGGTCGGCGTACGTCCCGAGTCGGAAGCCACGACGTCCGACGAGGTCGCGGGCGGCGGGCGAGCACATCAGCTCCAGCTCGTCACCCCAGGCGTAGCCCCAGGCGTACCGATCCCGGTCGGGGTCGACCTGCTCGCCCGGATGCGCGCAGAGCTCCACTGCGGCGAGCCCGGGCCCGCATCGGTCCAGCTCCGCCTCGAGCGCCGACAGGTCGAGGGATCCCGCATGGTCGAAGCCGATGGTCGTGTCGGGGAAGGTGACCGCTGCCCGCCGGGCGTCCCGGGCGAGCGCGGCGGAGAGCGCCCGCACCCCCAGGGACGACGGGTTCCATCGACCGCTCCGCACGACGCGCATGGCGCGCACCCCGGCGCGGGCTGCGACGCGGAGGGCGACGTGACCGATCGCCGGCCAGAGGTGGAGGTGCTGGTGCGCATCCACGTGCGACGGCCGCAGCCCGGCCGACGTCACGGCCTCCACCTGGGCTGAGAACTCCCGCTCCACGTCGGCGGGGTCCACGCGGCCGGCAGCGAGGCGCGCCAGCGCACGCCGCCACGTCAGCGGGAACCGACCCGTGCGGTCGACGAGGCTCGGCACCTCACGTGCCGAGAGGAGCGGCGGGTCCTCGCCGACGATGGCGAGGTGCACGCCCACGTCGATGCCGGCGTCGCGGAGCGCGGCGGCGTGCGAGTGGAACGCCGGCGCGACCGTCAGCGCCGAGGTCGAGGTCACCAGCCCGTCGGCGTGTGCACGGAGGATGCCGCGGCAGACGCCGGGCGTCAGTCCGAAGTCATCCGCACTGACGATCAGCAGCCGCTCGGTCAACGGGCCGATCCGGGTCGGCGCCCGCGTCGGATGGTGGGGGCGATCCGCCACATCTCGCTCAGGATCGTGGAGATCACCCGCATGCTCGAGAGCGTCGAGACCCCGTGCGACCGGGGCCGGTAGTCGACTCCGAACTGCGCGATCGTGAAACCCGAGCGATCGACCTTCGCCAGCAGCTCTGCGTCGATGAAGGAACCGGTGCTCTCGAGCTGCACGCGGTCCAGGACGTCACGGTGGAGGAGCTTGCCCGCGAAGTTCACGTCCCTGACGCGCAGGCCCAGCGCCCAGCGCACGAGCAGGTTGTAGATCGCGGAGTAGCACCACCGCCGCGGGCCCTCCCCCCGCCGGCTGTTCCGGTAGGCGGCGACGACGTGCGCCCGCTGCTCGCGCATGACCCGCAGCGCGGTGGCGACCTCGGACAGGTCGAACGGGAGGTCGCTGTCGGTGTAGAGCACGAGGCTCCCCTTGGCGGCCCCGAAGCCCGAGATGAGCGCACCGCCCAGGCCGGTGTTCACGTCGTGTCGGAGCAGGCGGATCCGGTCGTCGTCAGCGGCCAGCGTGGCGATCAGCGCCCCTGTCCCGTCCGAGGAGGCATCGTCGACGACGACGAGCTCGAACCACTCCAGCTCCTCGGACTCGACGAGGTGGTCCCCGCAGCGCAGGACCGCGTGGAGGGTGTCCTCGATCCCGGCCGCCTCGTTCCAGGCGGGCAGCACGACCGACAGCGACGGCAGGCCGTGCTCACCGCCGCTCTCCCCCGACGTCGCCACCCCGACGACTGTACCGATCATCGTTCATGGCGCAAGGCTGGTGCCGTCATCGCCCGTCGGGGGCGAGCCGCGTCCACCGCCCTGCGGAGAACAGCCACACGTCGTCGAGGTCGATGCCGGGAGCGATCGACAGCTCGATCTCGTCGGGAGCGACCGACACCACCGTGAACCCCTCGACGAGCCAGTTCGGGTCGCGGCCCGGCAGGTCCTCGAAGGTCTGCCCGGGTTCGATCCGGATCCTCCACCGACGGGTGCCGACGGGGGCGACCTCGACCCTGTCCGCCACGCTCCCGGCGGTCTGCGACGTGAGCACGCTGACGGGTGCGCCGTCGCGCCACCCGCATCGCAGGATCCCGGCCGCGTCGAGCGCGTTGCGCCCGGCGTAGGCGCCCCCGACGCGGTCGGGCAGGTCGACCAGGTAGCTGCTCCGTGTCGGGTCCAGCGCGCACGCCCCGTCCACCAGGCGTTCCGACACCCGTGCGGCCCGGTCCCAGTCCGAGTTGGCGTGCGCCACCGACACGACGCAGCCCACGAGGACGACGGCCGCCGCGGCCACCGCCGCCGCAGGTCGGCGATCCCACCAGCGGGCGACCACGACCGCCACCAGCATCGCGGCGAACACCGTGGGCAGGTAGAGGAGCCGGTCCCCACGCGTGTCGGAGATGACCACGCCCAGCCCGACGACGGGCAGGCAGGCGAGCCCGGTCAGCAGGAGGAGGACGCCCGGGAGCGTCCGGGCACCCGTCCACGGCCGCGCCCCCGTCGCCGACCGCCGGCGCCACGAGAGGACGCCGACGAGACCCGCCACGCCGACGAGCACCGTCACGGCCACCCACCAGGCGACGACGGGCAGCGCGGGCACGAACGATCGGAGCACCAGGCGGATGCCGTTGGCCGCCAGCCCCATCGGGCCGGGAGCGTCCACGTCGTAGCCACCGACGAGATCACCGACCACCACGCCGCGGACGACGACGTGGACGAGCACCAGCACGGCCAGGGGCCACGGGCTCGTGGCGGCGGCGAGGCGATCGCGACGCGACGGGGCACCCGCCGCGGCGGCCCCGTCCACCACGGCGAGCACGGCGGGGAGGACGACCACGGACTCCTTCGAGAGGAGGGCGGCGAGCAGGAGAGGCGAGCACACCGCAACCCGCCGACCCCAGCTGCGGTCGGTGAGCCACGCCCGCAGGCACAGGAGGGCGAAGAAGGTGGCGAGGAGGTCGTTGCGACCCGACACCCACGACGCCGCCTCTGCGTGCTGCGGGAGCACGGCGAAGACGAGCCCGCTCAGGGTCGCGACGACCCGTCGCCGGGACACGTCGACCTCGGGGGCGCACCGCCGCGTGAGTGCGTCGGCCACGACGACGACAAGGATCGCGTTGACGACCTGGAGGCCCACGTTGACGCCGTGATGGCCCGCGGGATCGAGCCCGGCGAGCCGGTAGACGAGCAGGTGCGTGAGCCGGCTGAGCGGCCGCCAGAACGACCCGGGCCGGCTGAGCACGAGCCAGCTCCCGCGACCCTCCGCGCTCTCCCAGATGCCGTCGAAGTCGTCGCTCACGAGGTGGTCGTCGAGCGTCGACGCGTAGAGCGCCAGGCTCACCCCGCCGACCAGGACGGCCGACCACGCGAACCAGACCCGCGGGGAGGCGCGCTGCAACGCCGCTCGAAGCCGACGCACGACTGGAGCGTGCTGGGCTACGAGGACGCCGTCCTCGGCGAACCGAGGACCACGGGCACCGGCACCACCGTCTCGGGCTCGGTGGTGTCCGTGGGCGGCATCGTGACGACGCCCTCGCGCTGCGCAGCGGGCCGCGGCACCTTGGGTCCCCACTTCGGCTGCCGGCGCTTGAGGGTGATCGCCTTCCACGTCATCGACGCGGTGATCCTCACCGCCTCCTTCCCGACGTGCCGCATGGTGACGGGGATCAGCGCGACGTAGAGGGCGAGTGCCGCCCGCTTGGTGCGCCGGCGGACCATCCACTTGAGTGCCGGTCGCGCCCAGTCGGGCGCCTTCACGTACATCGGGGTGACCCGGGCGAGCATCTCGGCCAGGTCCTTGTCCGGATGGTCGAGCAGCGACTCCTGGTGGAAGCTCGATGCCCCGTCACGGACCATCTGCACGCCCGCCTCGTCGAGGTAGCCCATCTCGACCGCGAGGTCGTGCAGCTTGGTCTTCGGGAGCGGGTAGAAGACGTTGCCGGAGCACTGCGTCGGTCGCAGGTCCCCCACCATGTCGAAGGTCTTCCACATCTGCTCGGCGGTCTCGCCGGGGCTGCCGTAGACCGTCGAGAAGAACTGGTTGATCCCGTGGTCCTTGAGGAGCTGTGTCTTGTCGCGGATCAGCTCGTCGGTCATCGGGCGCTCCATCAGCACCTTCCGCACCTCGGCATCACCGGAGTCGACCCCCATGAAGATCGTCTCGCAGTTCGCTGCCTTCATCGCCCGGAGGAGCCGCGGCTTCAGCGTCGTCGGGTAGCCGAAGCAGAACCACGGCAGACCGATCCGCTCCCGGTAGACCTCGCAGAACTCCTCCACCCAGAGCACGCCCGTCGTGAAGTTGTCGTCGTGGACGGACACGTACTTCGCGTCCCATCGGGCCAGGTTCTGCTCCAGCTCCTGCATCACGTTCTCGACGGAGCGCTTCCGCAGGAAGTCACCCTTCCCGTCGAAGATCTCGCGCTGGTAGTGGATGTTGCAGAACGTGCACTTGAAGGGGCAGCCGCGCCCGGTGAAGACCTCGAGGTTGTCCTTGAAGGCCCCGTAGTCCCGCCAGAGCTGCTTCTCGGGGAACGGCAGGCGATCCAGGTCCTCCTCGAGCGGTCCGATCTCGTTCCGGTGGATCACCCCGTCCTGCTTGATCCACATCGTGTGCGTGGTCGTGATGTCGGCACCCCGCTCCATGCGGTCGACCAGCTCGAGCAGGGCCAGCTCCCCCTCCCCCGTGCAGACCATGTCGACGTAGGGCTGCGAGAGCACGTACTCGGGGAGGGCCTGCGCGTGGTGGCCGCCGACGAGGATCGGGACGCCGAGCTCCTCCTTGAGGCGCTTCGCCATCTCCGCGGCGTAGGACCAGATGTTCGTGACCGAGCCCACGCAGACGAGGTCGGGGTCGAACGCCCTGGCCCGTTCGATCAGCGCCTCGCGGCGGTTCAGCGCAGCGAGCGCCGGGACCCGGAGGTAGTTGTTGTCGTCCAGCCCGGGCTCGAACAGGAGGTCCACCTCGTGCCCGTGGTGCTGGAGCATCGACATGAGGTAGCCGATGCCAAGGCTCTCGATCCCCCGATACCAAAAGAGCACCCGCACGGCGCCAGCATGGGTGGCGACCCTTCGGGTGTCAAGTGTTCAGCGCCGGGTGGGCTGGGGAAGGGCTGGACGCTGCCGGCTCCGCATCGACGGAATCGGGCTCGTCCGGGGTCGACCCGTCGGCCGTCGCGCCGACCAGGCCGGCCACGACGAGGGTGGCGAACGCCAGGAGGAGCAGCGGCGGCATCCCGGC
>JAEZFI010000080.1 GCA_023437745.1 Actinomycetes bacterium | reverse complement strand
CCGAGCTTCTTGGCGTTGAACGGCTTCGGCTCGACCGAGCGGCCGGTGGCCTTACCGCCCGGCGTCTCCGGGTAGTAGTCGGAGTAGCCGGGAACCCAGCACAGCTTCAGCGGCGAGTTCTTCAGCACGAACGACAACATCTCCGGACTGCGGTCCAGGTAGGTGTCGATCTTCTCGGCAGGCACCACATCGCCGATGATGGCGTGCAGGTACTTCCGTGCCTCCGCGGCGGTGTCTTTGACCCCGTCACGCTGCAGAACCTCGTTGTTGGGAATCCACACGCCACCGCCGGATCGCGCCGTGGAACCGCCATAGTGCGGAGCCTTCTCAACGACTACTGTCGAGAGTCCCTGGTGAGCGGCGGTGAGGGCGGCGACCATGCCGGCAGCACCGCTCCCTACCACTACTACGTCAAAGACACTGTAGTCCTGTTCAGTCATGTAGAACACGTTATAGAATTGCAGTGCCTTTCGACAACAGGCCCACAACTGTGCCGGTCGAGGGCCTGATGAGATTACGAGGGGAATTCACCAACATGCTCAGTGCCGAGGTCCGCGACGAGCTTGCTGCCGAGTTGGCCGAGGCGGAGCGCAGTCGGGTGCCGACCACTCCGTTGACGGATCGGTTTCCGGATATCGACGTGGTGGATGCCTATGAGATCCAGTTGATCAATATCCGGCAGCGGGTGGCGCAGGGTGCGCGGGTGATCGGGCACAAGGTGGGTCTGTCCTCGGAGGCGATGCAGAAGATGATGGGGGTCGATGAGCCCGATTACGGTCATCTGCTCGCCGATATGGAGGTGTTCGAGGACAAACCGGTGGCGGCGGGCCGGTTTCTGTATCCGCGGGTGGAGGTCGAGGTGGGTTTTGTCTTGGCCGATGATCTGCCCGGGGCGGGGTGTACTGAGGATGATGTGTTGGCCGCGACGGCGGCGTATGCGCCGTCGATCGAGTTGATCGATACCCGGATCACCGATTGGAAGATCAAGTTGTGCGACACGATCGCCGATAACGCGTCCTCGGCGGGCTGGGTGCTGGGCCGTGAGCGGGTGTCGCCCAAGGACATCGATATCAAGAACATCAACGCGGTGCTGAGCTGCAACGGTGAGCGGGTCGCGGAGGGGCGCAGTGATGCGGTGTTGGGTAATCCGGTGACTTCGGTGGCGTGGTTGGCGCGCAAGGTCGATCAGTTCGGGGTGCGCTTGAAGGCGGGGGACATTGTGTTGCCGGGTGCGTGTATGCGGGCGGTGGATGCTCGGCCGGGGGATGAGTTTGTCGCGGATTTCGACGGGCTGGGTTCGGTTCGTCTTTCTTTTGAATAGGAGCCACGTATGGCTGAGAAGTTGAGTGTTGCGATTGTGGGGTCGGGCAATATCAGCACCGACCTGCTGTACAAGTTGTTGCGGTCGCAGTGGTTGGAGCCGCGGTGGATGATCGGGATCGATCCGGCCTCGGAGGGGTTGGCCCGTGCCCGCACGCTGGGGTTGGAGACTTCGCATGAGGGGGTGGATTGGCTGCTGGGCCAGTCCGAGAAGCCCGATGTGGTGTTCGAGGCGACCAGTGCGTATGTGCATCGTGATGCCGCGCCGCGGTATGCCGAGGCGGGGATCACGGCGATCGATCTGACTCCGGCGGCGGTGGGGCCGGGGGTGATTCCGCCGGCGAATCTGCGGGCGCATTTGGGTGCGCCGAATGTGAACATGGTGACCTGTGGTGGGCAGGCGACGATCCCGATGGTGTACGCCGTCTCGCGGGTGGTGGATGTGGGGTATGCCGAGATTGTGGCGTCGGTGTCGAGTGCGTCGGCGGGGCCGGGGACGCGGGCCAATATCGATGAGTTCACCAAGACCACCAGTGCTGGTGTGCAGCATATCGGTGGGGCGCGTAGCGGTAAGGCGATCATCATTTTGAATCCGGCGGATCCGCCGATGATCATGCGCGACACCATTTTCTGTGCGATCCCTGAGGATGCCGATCACGCGGCGATCACCGCCTCGATCAAGGAGGTGGTCGCCGAGGTGCAGACTTATGTGCCGGGGTATCGGTTGCTCAATGAGCCGCAGTTCGATGAGCCGTCGGTGGTCAATGGTGGCCAGCATGTGGTGACCATCTTCGTTGAGGTCGAGGGGGCCGGGGATTATCTGCCGCCCTATGCCGGGAATTTGGACATCATGACCGCGGCGGCGACCAAGGTCGGCGAGGAGATCGCCAAGGAACGCAGCGCAGCGGGAGCAGGAGTGCAGGCATGAGCGGCACGGGTGAGATTTTCTTCAATCCGGTGTGGGATGTCCGGATGACCGACACGTCGCTGCGTGATGGGTCTCATCACAAGCGTCATCAGTTCACCGCCGATGAGGTGCGCTCGATCGTGGCGGCCCTTGATACTGCGGGGGTGCCGGTCATCGAGGTCACCCATGGTGACGGGTTGGGTGGTTCGTCGTTTAACTACGGGTTCTCCAAAACCCCTGAGCAGGAGTTGATCAGGCTCGCGGCGCAGACCGCCAAGGACGCCAAGATCGCGTTTTTGATGTTGCCGGGTGTGGGCACCAAGGAGGACATCAAGGAAGCGCAGAACAACGGTGGGGAGATCTGCCGGATCGCCACCCATTGCACCGAGGCTGATGTCTCCATCCAGCATTTCGGGTTGGCCCGTGAGCTCGGGTTGGAGACCGTGGGGTTTTTGATGATGAGCCACACCATCAGCCCGGAGAAGTTGGCCGCCCAGGCCCGGATCATGGCCGATGCGGGGTGCCAGTGTGTGTATG
>JAEZFI010000048.1 GCA_023437745.1 Actinomycetes bacterium | reverse complement strand
CCGCCGGTGCGACCACCACCACGACCCCGGCGGACGGACCCGAGGTCGTCGACGAACGGGCCGCAGCGCCCGCGGTCGCGACGTCACGCGACGACAGCGGCAGCCTCGCCGGCGTCGCCACCGCGGCCGGGTTGGTCGTGGTGCTCGGCGGCCTGGCGGTCACCACCGTGGTCCGCCGTCGCCGGGCGCTGGACCCTCCCTACGACACGCTCCCCTGACAGTCGACGGTGCGTGCGCCACACGCACGCTGGACCGACAGTCGACCCTCCGTGCGCCCGCGAGCCGCGCACCCTCGCTCGACAGTCGATGGTGCGTGCGCCAGACGCACGCTGGACCGACAGTCGACGCTGCGTGCGTGCGGTCGGCGGTCAGGCCGGCAGCGCGGCGCGGGCGAGGGCGGGACGGTTCGTGATCACGCTGGTGACGCCCCACCCGGCGAGCACCGCGATGCGGTCGGGGTCGTCGACGGTCCACACGTTCAGCTCGAGGCCGGCGTCCAGGCACCGGCGTGCGACCGCCTCGTCCACCATCGGGTCCCAGGGGTGCACGGCCTGGTGCCCCCCGGCCACGCAGCGGGCCACGGCGTCGTGCGGATCGTCGACCCCCAGCACCAGGTAGCCCGTGGGGATGGTCGGGTCGACCACCTTGACCCGCTCGACGATGGCGAAGTCGAAGCTGGAGATCAGGATCTCGGGGCGCTCGGGGAGCGCCGCCCAGCACTCGATGGTCTGATCGGCGAGGCGCCGGTCCTCGTGGAAGGCGATCTCGTCGTCCCCGTGCTTGATCTCGACGTTCACGAACAGGTCGGCGCACTGGAACAGCGCCTCGCTCAGCGTGGGCACCTCGCCACCCAGCTCGTCCGCCCGCAGCGTGGAGATGACCCGGCCGTCCGCCAGATGGGGGTCGTGGTGGACCACGAGGACACCGTCGGCGGTCCTCCGGACGTCCAGCTCGATCCCGTCGGCGCCCTGCTCACGGGCCCCGTGGAAGGCCGCGAGTGTGTTCTCCGCGTGGTCGTGGGAGGCGCCCCGGTGGCCGATGATCAACATGCAGGTCAAATCCTCTGAACTTTTCCTTTACAGGAGTGTTTCCAGGCCGTACCGTTGTCTTGTTCGGTTTTTCACAAGGCCCCGACCCCTGCGGCGGGAACCGAGGAGGAACCTAGGGCATCGGCCCGCCGCCGACGCCACTCGGGATCTGATCCCGAGCACATCCCTGTCCCAGAATCTGCGCGTTCCCCCGGAGGATATCGTGGCCCTCACTTCGAGCCGCTCCCTGTCGCTGGCCAATGACGACTGGCGCGATGTCGCCGCGTGTCAGGACACCGATCCCGACCTGTTCTTCCCGGTGGGCACCACCGGCCCCGCGATCGAGCAGATCGACAACGCCAAGGCCGTGTGCGACACCTGCTCCGCCAAGGAGCCCTGCCTCGAGTTCGCGCTCATGACCAACCAGGACTCCGGGGTCTGGGGCGGCACCTCCGAGGAGGAGCGCCGCAAGCTGCGCCGGGCATGGGTCGCCCGGCAGCGTCGCGCCAGCTGATCCGATCTCCTTCAACTGCACACGGCCCCGGTCTCCGGACCGGGGCCGTGTCGCGTCCGAGCACAGGTCGACCGACCGCGCAATGGTTCGCCCGGCAAGGGTGTCGAGGTCCTCTCCGCCCGTCTCGGCGAATCTTCTGGCAGTCCGATTGACGCAAGTTGGTGAACACTGGTAATCATCCGCCCGGGCTTGCGGAGAGGGATGCTGGTGTCGGTTCGAGGTCGTTCGTCGTTCGTTGTCGTCGTCGCTGTGTTGGCCGTGACGGCCATGGCCTGTACGGTCCCGCCGCCTGCACCCGGGCCGGACACCACGCCTCCGGTGCTGTCGCTGCCCGACGACTTCTCGGTCGTCGCGACGGACTCGTCGGGAGGGCAGGTCACATGGGCTGCCACGGCCACCGACGCGGTCGACGGACCGGTGGCGGAGCTGCAGTCCCGAAGCGGGCCTGTTCCCGCTCGGCGCGACCGAGGTGACGTGCAGCACGTCCGATGCCGCCGGCAACGAGGCGTCGGGGAGCTTCACCGTGACCGTCACGGACGCTGACGTCGACGCTCCCGTGCTGACCCTGCCCGTGGGGATCAGCGCACCGGCGACCGGGCCCGACGGCGCGGCGGTGACCTGGAACGCGACGGCCGCCGACGCCGTCGACGGTGCTGTCGACGTGGAGTGCACCCCTGCCCCGGGCACCTTCCCGCTCGGCGACACGGAGGTGACCTGCACCGCGGTCGATGCTGCGGGGAACGAGGCGACGGGATCGTTCACGGTGACCGTCGCAGACGTGACGCCGCCCGTGCTCACGCTGCCCGCCGACATCGTCACACCGGCCACGACCACCACGGGCGCCACGGTCACCTTCACCGCCACGGCGGTGGACGCGGTCGACGGCGCGGTGCCCGTGCACTGCTCGCCGACGCCGGTTGAGTTCCCGCTCGGCGACACCACGGTCAGCTGCTCCGCGGTCGACGCTGCCGGCAACGTCGCGAACGGTGCGTTCGTCGTGACGGTTGCGTTCACCGACCTCACTCCTCCGGTGCTCGCCCTGCCTACCGGCATCGCCGCGCCTGCGGCCGACGCCACCGGTGCCGACGTGACGTGGACGGCCACCGCGGTCGACGACGTGGACGGCGCGCTCCCGGTCGCCTGCATTCCGGCCGCCGGCCGGTTCCCCTTGGGCGACACCCAGGTGACCTGCACCGCGGTCGACGCCGCCGGCAACGAAGCGACCGGTTCGTTCGTCGTGTCCGTCACTGACCAGTCGCCGCCGGTGCTGAGCGTGCCGACGTCGTTGACGGTGGACGCCGAGGACCTCGGCGGTGCGGCGGTGGGTTGGAGCGCCACTGCGGTGGACGTGGTCGATGGGGTGGTGCCGGTCATGTGCACTCCGGGTCCGGGCCGGTTCCCGCTGGGTGACACCGAGGTGACCTGCACCGCGGTCGACGCTGCGGGGAACGAAGCGACGGGTTCGTTCACGGTCACCGTGAACGACGCCGAGTTGTTCGGCGCCGTCCGGATCGCCGCGGGCGCCACCCACTCGTGCGCCCTGATGGTCGACACCACCGTCCGCTGCTGGGGCGACAACTTCTACGGACAACTCGGCAGCGGCACCACCGGCGGCACCAACCACTCGCCCCTCACCGTCACCGGACTCACCGGCGCCACCGACATCACCACCGGCCCCACCCACTCCTGCGCCGTCCTCACCAACGGCACCGCCCGCTGCTGGGGCTCCAACGAGTACGGGCAGCTCGGCACCGGCAGCGCATCACCCTCCTACTCGGGCGCACCCGTCACCGTCACCGGACTCACCGGCGCCACCGCCATCAGCACCGGCCGCTCCCACACGTGCGCCCTCCTCGCCGACGGCACCGCCCGCTGCTGGGGTCTCAACAGCGGACAACTCGGCACCGGCACCACCGGCGGCCGCATCTACACCCCCGCCACCGTCACCGGACTCACCGGCGCCACCAACATCACCACCGGCCACTCCCACTCCTGCGCCGTCCTCACCGACGGCACCGCCCGCTGCTGGGGCTACAACCTCGGCGGACAACTCGGCAACGGCACCAACACCGACACCACCACCCCCACCCCCGTGACCGCACTCACCGGCGCCACCAACATCAGCGGCGGCACCTCCCACACCTGCGCCCTCCTCCACCAACACCAACCTCCCCGTCACCGTCGACGGGATCGGCTGAGCGCCGGGGACCGGTCAGCGCGGCGGCGCTCCCGGGCCGGCGAGGGGGATCCGCAGCGTCACCCGGGTGCCGGGGCGGACGGCCCCCGGCGACGCGGGCTCGAAAGCGATCTCGCCGCCCAGCTCGGACGTGACCAGCGCCTGCACGATCGACATCCCGAGGCTGGGCGCCGTCGCCGGGTCGAAGCCGTCGGGGAGGCCCCGGCCGTCGTCGGTGACCGTCACGTCGAGCTCGCGGCTGTCGCCGCCCAGCTGCACCACGACGTGGACGGGATCCGCCGCGTCGGGCTCGTCGGGCACGGCGTGCTCCACGACGTTCTGGAGGAGCTCGGTGAGCACGACCGCCATCGCGGTCGCCGTCGGTGACGCCATGGTCGGTGGCTGACCTCGCAGCTCGAAGCGCACCGGCCGCTCCGAGGACACCAGGCCCTCCTCGACCATCCGCACCAACGGCCGGGCGACGTCGAGGAACGCGACGTCGTCCCCCGCATCGCGCGAGAGGATCTCGTGCACCACGGCGATGGAGCGGATCCGGCGGGCCGACTCCTCGATCGCCACCTTGGCCGACGGCTCGGTCATCCGGCGCCCCTGCAATCGCAGCAGCGAGGAGATGGTCTGCAGGTTGTTCTTGACCCGGTGGTGGATCTCCCGGATCGTGGCGTCCTTGCTGAGGAGCAGGCGGTCCCGCCGCCGGAGGTCGGTGACGTCGCGGAGCAGCACCACGAGACCGGCGACCGAACCGCCGGGTCCGTCGAGCAGCGGCAGCAACCGGGCGGACAGCACCACCTCGGGCGCCGGTTCCAGCTCGCCCCAGCCGGGTCGGGCCCCGAACATCACGTCGGCGACCAGCGAGTGCCCCAGCTTCAGGTCCGAGAGCGGCCGGCCGACGAGGTTGCCGGTCACGCCCGCCCGGGTCAGCGCCGACGTCGCGTTGGGGGACGCGTACTCGACGGTGCCCAGCGCGTCGGCCACCAGGACCCCGTCGCCCACCCGTGGCGCGTCGGGCAGCGGCTCGTCGCCGACGCCGTAGGGGAACGTGCCGATCTGGATCATGGCGGCGAAGCGGTCGAACACGCGGCGGTACGTCGACTCGAGTTGACCGGGCTCCCGCCGCGACGACACGGCCTCCTCGATCGCGAGCACGGCGATCACCCGGTCCCGGTACCGGACCGGCAGCGCCTGCACGCTGACGCGCTCACCCGCGAGCACGCTGTCCACGGCTGCGACGGCGGGCTCGCCGTGGAGGAACGCGTGGGCGACCAGCGGACGCTGCTCCGGGGACCGCACCTGCCCCACGATCTCCTCGTGGTAGATCGTCTGGCTGGTGGCGGGGCGGACGTGACCGGCCACGAGGAACGCCGGGCTCGTCCCGTCGCCCATCGGGACGTACAGGACCAGGTCGCTGAAGCAGAGGTCGGCCAGCAGGCCCCAGTCGGCGACGAGGAGGCGGAGGTGCTCGCGCTCCGCCGCCGAGAGGTGGACGTCGAGCGGCTCGTCCTCGCTCACGGTCACGCCGCCGCTACCGCCACAGGTGCTCGCCGATCCGCAGCAGGCCCTTCAGGTCCGCCACGTCCTCGTCGAGCGCCGGGACGGTGGCGACCACGTCGGGCAGCCGACCCATCTCCGCCCGCTGCTCGGCCTCGCGGGTGGCCACGACCGAGAAGTTGATGAAGTTCTCCCCCAGCTCCGCGAGCACCCGTTCGAGCGCCGGGTCCGGGCCCACGACGGGCTCCAGGGCCGCTGCCGCAGCCGACGCGTCGGCGCAGAGCTGCTTCGCCGCCTTGCCCCCCTCGCGGTTGCGGAGCGAGTCGGGCAGCACCTTGTTGAGCACGAGTGCGCCGAGGTGCAGCTTCCGCTCGGTGAGCAGCTCCATGAAGAAGTTGGCCTCGCGTGCGGGGGCCGCTTCGAGCGTCGACACCACGACGAAGCTGGTCGATGCCGAGCCCAGCAGCGCCTCGACCGCCGTCGCACGCTCCACGAAGCCCTCGTACATGGACTGGAACAGGATGAAGAACTCGGCGATGTCGGACAGGAACTGCGAGCCCAGGATCCGGTCCGCGACCGAGTAGAACGGCTTCGAGGCGAAGTTCAGGACCTTCGAGCGGTACGGCGCGATGAGCCATCGCAGCAACCGCGACGAGAAGAAGTCGGCCATCCGCTCGGGGGCGTCGAGGAAGTCGATTGCGTTCCGGGTGGGCGGGGTGTCCACCACGATCAGGTCGTACCGGCCGGCCGAGTGGATCTCGTACAGCCGTTCCATCGCGACGTAGTCGTGGCTCTGGATGAACTTGCCGGTGAGGTTCAGGTAGAGCGGGTTGGCGAGGATGGCGTCGCGGGTCGCCGCATCGGGGGCGTGCTGGCGGATCAGGTCGTCCCAGCTCTGCTTGGTGTCGAGCATCGCCGCCCACAGCTCGCCCCGGGGCGTGACCCCGGCCGCGGCGAAGAGCTCGGCGGGGACCTGCTTCTCGCTGTTCCCGAAGCGCTCGAGCCCGAGTGCGTTCGCCAGGCGCTTGGCGGGGTCGACGGTCAGGACGAGCACCTTGCCGCCGAGGTGCGTCGCCGCCATCGCCCCCAGCGCCGCCGCCGTCGTGGTCTTGCCGACGCCGCCCGAGCCCGTCGACACGAGGATCTCCTTCGACGCCGCCAGGGCTTCGAGGCTCACCTCCGGTTCCGTGCGACGGGCCGCCATCAGAGCAGCTCCTGGGCGAGGAAGTCCGCCACCTGGCGGGTGGTCCGGATGCCCGTCGATCGGGTGAACAGGTACGGCACGTAGAAGACCGGCAGCTCCGCCGGGAGCTCGCTGCGCAGCCGGGCCAGGTGAGCGGCGCGGGAGCGACGGAGCGACATCGCCGTCTCGGAGGCGTCCACCACCGGATCGGCACCGGGACCCAGCACGCCGACGAGCGCCGCGCGCCCCTCGGGCGTGTCGATGCGGTCGAACAGCGCCTCGTCGGCGTGCGTGAAGAGCTCGGGCAGGACCCGGTTGGCGACGATGCCGGCCACGTCGATCGTCGTCTCGCTGCCGAGGCGCTCGATCAGCTCGAGCGTCTCGTTCACCGGCATCTCCTCGGGCGTCGTCACCACCACGACGCCGGTCGTCGCGGGGTCGGTCAGCATCTCGATCATCCACTCGGTCTGCTGCCGGACGACGCCGACCTTCACGAGGTCCGCCATCGCCACGGGGGAGGCCAGCTGGCCCACGACGTGACCGGTGGCGGAGGCGTCGACCACGACGAGGTCGTAGTGGTTCTCGCGCACCTCCCACGTGAGCTTCCCGACGGTGAGGATCTCCTTCACGCCCGGGGCCGCGGTGGCGACGAAGTCGAACGTGCGCGCCAGCGGGCCGAGGCGCGCCAGGAGCGGCACCTTCAGCTGGAGCTTCAGGTACTCCTTGAGGGACTCCTCGGTGTCCATCGCCATGGCGTGGAGGTTCTTGGCGACCTCCCGTGGCGTGAAGGTCAGCGCCTCGCCGCCGAAGAAGTTGTCGAGGTTGCCCTTGGCGTCGACCTCGCACACGAGCGTCCGCTTGCCCTCGTTGGCCGCCAGCATCGCCAGCGCCGACGCCACCGTCGTCTTCCCCACGCCGCCCTTGCCGGTCACGAAGACCAGGCGGCGATCGAGGATGGGGACGAGGGCGGACACGCTACGCGTGGAAGCCGATGGCCCGGTGCTCGGTGGGCGATCCGATCTCGACGTAGCCGACCTTCTTGCTGGGGATGCCGACCTGCCGTCCACGCTTGTCGGTGAGCCACAGGACCTTGTCGTCGTCCGACAAGGCCTCGTCGACCGTCGCCTTGAGCTCGGCCGGGTCGGTGGCCTCGTCCAGCTCGATCTCGATCTCTCTCATCGAGTGGGTCACGCCGATGCGTACGTCCACGAAGTCCTCCGGGGGTGGTTCGGTTCGGACGGAACTCTACGCCGCTCGGGCGTCAGCCCATGATGCGGAGCTCGGGGTGCGAGCGGCGCGTCGGTGCGAGCTCCGTGTCGATCCGCTCGGCGATGGCGGCGAACGCCTGGGCGGCCTCGCTGTCGGGTGCGACGGCGGTGATCGGGCGCCCGCTGTCGGAGCCCTCGCGGAGCTGCGGGACGAGCGGGATCTGGCCGAGGAGCGGCACGTCGACGCGCTCGGCCAGCTCCTGTCCCCCGCCGGCGCCGAACAGCTCGTAGCGCTTGCCGTCGTCGCCCGTGAACCAGCTCATGTTCTCGATGACGCCCTTGACCTCGAGGTGCACCTTCTCGGCCATGAACGCGGCACGTTGGGCGACCCGCTGTGCGGCGGGCTGCGGCGTGGTGACCACGTACAGCTCGGCCCGCGGCATGTACTGGGCGATCGAGATCGAGACGTCGCCCGTGCCCGGGGGCAGGTCGACGAGCAGGTAGTCGGGCTCGTCCCAGTAGACGTCCGTCAGGAACTGCTCGAGCGCCTTGTGGAGCATCGGCCCACGCCAGATGACGGCCTGGTCCTCCTTGGCGAAGAAGCCCATCGAGATGCAGCGCACGCCGTGGACCTCCGGCGGGACGATCATCTCGTCGATGAGGACGGGCGGCCGCTCGACGCCCAGCATCCGTGGGATCGAGAAGCCCCAGACGTCGGCGTCGACGATCGCCACGGACTTGCCGCGCTGGGCCAGCGCGATCGCGAGGTTGGTGGTCACCGAGCTCTTGCCCACGCCGCCCTTGCCGGACGCGATGAGCAGCACCCGGGTGCGGCTCGACGGGTCGGCGAACGGGATGGCGCGCCCCTCGGCGTGACCGTGGCCCGCGTGCGTGCCCGCCGTGGACGCCGGGTCGCCGTGCAGGGTGCGCCGGAGCACCTCGCGCTCCTCGTCGGTCATGTGCGTGAACTCGAGGTCCACCGAGGCCGCACCGGCGGCGACGATCGCCCCGGTCACCCGGTTCTGGATCTCGGCCTTGAGCGGGCAACCGGGCACGGTGAGGGCGATGGTGACCCCCACGACGTCGCCGTCGATCCGGATGTCCCGCACCATGCCCAGCTCGACGATGGAGCGATGGAGCTCCGGATCCTCGACCGGGCGCAGCGCCTCGATCACCTCGGGCTCGGTCAGCACGACGGCTCCTTCGTTTCTGCTGGTTCCTGCCGCCTCGGGGGTTCTCGGCGACGGCCCGGGATCAACCGGGAACGATTTGTAGACTATTGCCGTGGCTCAGGTACCACTCAGTCCGACCGAGTTCGCCTCGGCGGTGACGGCGATCACCTCGGCCTTCGGCGACCCCACGCGGCGCCGCATCTACATGTTCGCCCACGACCGCGTCGGCGGCGTCACCGCCGCCGAGGTGGCGCTCGAGTTCGACCTGCACCCGAACGTGGCCCGGCACCACCTCGACAAGCTCGCAGCCGGGGGCTACCTCGAGATCGCGACCACCAAGCCCGCGTCGGGCGCCGGCAGGCCCTCCAAGCGCTACGGCGTGGTCGGCACCGGCATGCCGCTCGAGATCCCGGTCCGCACCGACGACGTGATCATGGCGCTGCTCGGTCGGGCGCTCGAGGAGCTGGGGCCGGAGCGCGCCGAACACCTGGCCGAGGAGGTCGGCGTCGAGTACGGGGTGGCGATGGGCGAGGCCGCCGGGGGCGCCCAGCGCACCGTCACGTCGGCCCTCCACGTGGTGGCCGACGCCCTGTCGGCGCACGGGTTCGCCACCCACACCGAGGCGTCCGGCGGCGACCTCAACCTCGTGAGCGAGCACTGCCCGTTCGGTGACGCGGTGATCAAGAGCCCCGTGATGTGCGCGATCGAGCGGGGCATGGTGCGCGGCATGCTCGGCACCCTCTACGGCGAGACATCGGTGGCCCTGGCGTCGTCGCGGCCGCAGGGCGACCTGCGCTGCATCACCTCCGTCGGCCAGTGACGAGGGCTTACCTCGATCACGCATCGACGGCGCCGCTGCGGCCCTCGGCCCGCGCCGCGATGATCGAGGTCGTGGAGCGGACCGACCTCGGGGACCCGTCACGCCTGCACACCGAGGCGATGGCGGCCCGGGCGCTCGTGGAGGACGCCCGGGACCGGGTGGCGGCGGCCGTCGGGGCGCGTCCGCGTGAGGTGGTGTTCACGTCGGGCGCGACGGAGGCCGTGGCCATGGCCTGCTGGGGGGCCGCACGCTCGCGGGGCGAGCACAGCGTCCTGGGAGCGGTCGAGCACTCGTCGATCCGCGAGTGGTCCGAACGGGGGCCCCACACCGTCGTGCCGGTCGACGGGCTGGGCAGGGTCGACGCCGAGTCGATCGACGTCGCGATGCAGCCCGGCACGGGCGTGGTCCACTGCCAGGTCGGCAACCACGAGGTGGGGACGCGCCAGCCCATCGCCGAGGTGGTCGCCACGGTCGACGGCCGTGCCCTCGTCCACAGCGACGCGGCGCAGGCCATCGGCCGGGTGCGGTTCGACTTCTCGGCGACCGGGCTGGACCTCGTCTCGTTCGACGCGCACCGGTTGGGCGGACCGTCCGGGATCGGGGCGCTGCTCGTCCGGCGCGGGCTCCGCGTCGAGCCGCTGCTGGTCGGGGGCGACCAGGAGCGAGCCCGGCGGGCGGGCATGGAGCACGTCGTGGGCGCCGTGGGGTTCGCTGCGGCGATCGACGACGCGGTGTCCGCGCTCCCCGCCGAGACGGAGCGCCTGCGTGCGCTCACGGCGACGGTGATCGCGTGGGCCGACCGCACGCCGGGCGTCACCGTGCTGGGCGATCGCGACGACCGACTCCCGCACCTGGTGTGCCTGGGCCTCGACGACGTCGAGCCGCAGCCCGTGCTGCTCGGCCTCGATGCGGTGGGGGTGTCGGTCCACTCCGGCTCGTCGTGCTCGTCCGAGGCGCTCGAGCCGTCGCCCGTGCTGCAGGCGATGGGCGCGGACGCCGACCGCTCGCTCCGGGTCTCGGCGGGGTGGAACACCACCGACGCCGACGTCGACCGGTTCTGCACCGAGACCGAGCGCGTCCTCGCCGGTCTGCGCGCCCTGCGCCGCTGACCTCCCGTTCTGTCGCGTCGGGCGTGACACCGGCGGCACGCCCTACGCGACAGAACCGGTCAGGGCGTCTGTGGCTCCACCACCGCGGGTTGCTGGCAGGTGGCCGGCGTGGTGCTCACCGGGTTGCAGCGACCCTGGACCGGCAGCCCGAACGCCACCACGTAGCCGTTCCCGGCCGGCTCGCCGGCCGGGAAGTCGGTGTGCACGATCTGCGCGCCGGACGCCAGCGCCACGTCGGCCTGGGTCCGGACGCCGTCGATCGACGGGGTGAGGTCCTGGTCGGCGCGGGTGCGCACGATGTACCCCTGCGCCACGAGCTGTGCGATCCGGGTCCCGTCACCCGGGGAGTTCTCCTTGAGGATCGCGCCGTCGGGCTGACCCTCGCCCGAGCTGGTGAACATGACCCGCCCGGCGAGCGACGGGTGCCCCTGGAGGTAGGTGCTCCGCAGCTCCGAGTTGTCCATGAAGAAGAGGATCTTCCCGCGGCTCGCGGCCACGGTCGGCCAGCCGGTCGTGGTGATCGCGGTGCGCAGGTCCACCGCCGACCCGCGGACGTCGTCCGGCGTGATCAGGCGGTCGCCCACTGCGGCGCGCAGCTCGGCATCCACCACGTCGAGCATCGGACCGTCGAAGGGAAGGATCGGCGTGCCGACGAGCGGTGCAGGGAGCCCGTCCGCCTTCAGCTCGAGGTTGATCACGATCGGGAGGTGACCGGGGTGCTGGTCGGACCAGCCGCGGATCTGGCCGAGGCACTCCTGGAGCGTGGCGCACTGGGTCCGCCAGTCGATGTCGGCGATGTGCAGCACCTTCAGCCCGGGCTGACCCAGGTTCGTGGGCAGCAGGGGGTCCTGGAAGCCGATGGTCGAGGCGAGGACCGGTTGGGTGAAGCGCCCGCCGTCGGGATCGGCGTAGACGTCCAGCTCGAAGGTGCGCAGCCCGCGCGCCAGCTGCTGGGGCAGCGTGGCGTGGGTGTAGCGGAGCGTCGCAGGGTCGCCGAGCCCGGCTGCAACCTGCGGGAAGACCGACGCGGCGTTGGCCAGCAGGTCCAGGATCTGCGGGGCCGGAGCGATGTGGTAGCTGTTGTGCGAGCCGATCAGCTGGAGCTGGTTGAGGCGCAGCTGGTCGTCACCGACCGGCGTGGACGGGTAGCCGTCGGGGATCGTCGTCGTCGTGACGGGCACGGTCCTCGGATCGCTCTCGGGCGGCGGCGCGCAGGCTCCTGCCACCGCGACCGCACCCAACAGCGCCGCCACGGCGCAACGCTTCCAGGTCCGCATGACCGATCCCCCTTCGACGCGCACTCCGCCGTGCCCGCACCGTGCAGTCTCCCAGTTGAGCTGCGAACGAGCAACGGTCGGGGACGACCGACCTCAGCGGGGGATGACGCGCCAGAACGCGTCGAGGGCGTCCTGCGCGCGGATCGCCGCCAACCGCAGGTACAGGCCGCGTCGGGCTCGCAGGTCGCCGGCGGCTCGACGCGACCGTGGCGCTCGCATCTTGCGCGGCGCGAACGGGGGCGGCGTGCGGACGCCACGGATCGGCCGGGGCGGGTAGGCGCCCCGAGCGATCCGCATCAGACGGGTGACCCCGTGGCCGCGCCCTGGGGTTCGTGGAGCGTGGCGAGGGGCAACGGCGGCGGCGCGTCCAGCGGCTCCGCCGGTGCCGCAGGTGCCGGCTGCTGCGCGACCGGCGCCTCGGACGCCGATGCCACCGGGGTGGGCTCCTCGGCGACCTCGCGGACCGGACGCCCGCTGTCGATGCCGTGGCTCTCGTGGAGCGTGGTGAGCGCGGCGCTCTCGAACCGGTACCGGTCGGTGACCACTGCCTCGCGCTCGGCGGCGATCAGCTCGCGCAGCTCGATCTTCTTGTCGAGGCGGCGCTTGCGGTGGCTGAGCCACCAGTCCCACACGGTCCGCTGCGGGAGGCGGATCTCGGTGGGGTCGTCGATCAGGAGCTCGAGCATGATCGCGATGATCGGGATCGCGGTCTGCAAGAGCAGGAGGCCGGGCTGGGCCTTCCCGCCGCCGTCGTACCGCAGCACCACGGCGCCGGCGGTGAGGACCACGTAGAAGAGCGCGAAGGCGATCGTCATGCCCCTCGAGTAGTTCGAGAGGCGGAGGCCGGTGGTGTCCTCCCCCGACGCCACGAGCTCCTTCATCAGCTTCTTCTGCGCCTGGTAGTAGGACGCCCGACGGATGGCCTGTGCCAGGAGGATGCCGACGATGAACACGGTGATGCCGACGGCACCGCCGAGCCAGAACGTCGCGTCGCCCACGCCGGGATCGGCGATGTTCTCGGCGTAGGCCATGACCTGGGCGAAGATGTAGAAGTCGAGGGCGGCGATGAGCGCCCACAGCGCCCACTTCCCGGCGCGGGGGATGCTGCGGAGCGTCATGCGCTCGCGGATGCCGAGCTCCCGCCAGCGGTCGACGACGGCGATCCGGTCCGAGGCTCGGACCGCCGCGTCGGCGCGGTGCTGCGCCCGCACCCCGAGGTGGCGGGCGATGTCGTCACGACGGAAGCGGAGGCGCCCGACGAACCGCTCGGTCGCCTCGCGCACACTGTGCCGCTCCATCTCCTCGTGCGCGGCGAGCATCTCGTGGTGAGCGGCGCCGGTGACCATCGTGTCGATGTCGCCGTAGGCGAACACCTCCGATGCGACGGCACCCAGTCGCTTCTTCCGGGCCATCGTCAACCTCCTAGTCGATCGGCCGGGACCACAGCCCGCACAGGAACGAGACCGCCGAGGTGGCGAGTCCGAGGATGGCCACCGCCGCGAGCGGCTTGACCTCGTCGGACTCGAACGGGACGGTCAGGAACGACGCGAGGAGCATCAGCGCGGCGATGCCGAAGCCGGCCCACGCCACCTTGAAGCGGAAGCGGACGACCTGGAGCGGTGGCAGCCGGGCGAGGATCTCGCGGTGGGACTCACCGCTGAGGCGCGCCTGCAGCCCGATGCGGGCCCGCATGTCGCTGAGGCGGTAGACGTTGCCCGCCAGGAACGCGCTGAGGACGGCGAAGATCGTCGCGGCCGAGACCAGCGACGCAGGGACGAACTCCTCGAGGATCAGTGCGTCGAGCGCGATCGCGCCCGCGGTGACGACGAGCGTTGCGCCCAACAGGAAACCCGTCGACAGGTAGACGGGATCGAAGTGGTTCTTGTCGTCGTCGGAAAGCCTCATCTGATGTCACACTCGTCGGCCATGCGGCTGCAGAGTTGAGTGGCGAGGGCCTTTCCGAAGGGTCCGAGGTCGGGCCGGTCGGCGCTGGAGCCCGCCCCCACGACGGTGAGCGAGGCCTCGCCGAGGTCCGGCAGCAGGTTCTGGTCCGCGCAGCGGGTGGCGACGCTCACGGCGAGCTCCTCGGACGGGGCGTCGCCCGTCTCGAACGTCAGGCAGTCGCTGCCCTGCGACAGGAACGTGCTCCACAGGACGACCTTGGCCGGTCCCCCGTCGGTGATGACCGGCACCTGGCGCAGCAGCACCCTGGCGTCGCCGGCGGCGTCGACCGTCGTCGAGGTGACGGCCTTCTCGATCGCAGCACCGAGCTGGGTCCCGAGGTCGTCGCGCTCCGCCTCCTGCCGGCGCTCGTTCCCACCGGCGAAGAAGTACTCGGCGCCGTCCATGCAGTCGATCTTCGCCATCCCGGCGCCGGTCCCGCCGGCCACGTAGCCGGTGATCCGCAGGTGGTCGGACCCGTCGAGCACCTTGCCGAGCACCGAGGTCATGTCGTCGGCGATGCGCCCGGCCGTCGCTGCGTCGTTCGCACTCACGTCGACGAGGACGATCACGTCCTCGGGCTTCGCCTGCGCCATGTCCGCGGGCTTGCGCCCGATGTCGGCGCAGGAGGTGTCGAAGAGACCACCCTCGTCGTCGCCGCACGAGGCGAGCGGCGCCGCCAGCACGAGCAGGGCGGCGATGCCGGCCCAGCGGGTCAGGGGTCGACGGGTCACGGGCACTCCTCGGGCATCGGCGTGATGGAGATCGTCACGACCACCCGGCGCAGCGCGGGATCAGCGGAGGTGCCGTCCGACCCCTCCTCGCCGCGCCCGCACGAGAACACGCTGGTGGCGGTCCCGAGCGCTCGCACGCGGTCGGCCAGCGCCTGCGCGCGGTCGCTCGAGAGCTCCTTGTTGTGCGCCGGGTCGCCGAGACCGTCGGTGTAGCCGTCGATCCGCACGCCCGAGGGCGTGGTGGCGAGGCGGGCGGCGATCTGCTGGACGATCGTCTCGGCGTCGTCCTTGAGCACCGCGCTGTCGAGGTCGAACAGCGCCTCCGACGTGATGTCGGTGGCGACGGTGCCCTGGTCGTCGACCGGGTCGAAGACCAGCGGCGGAAGGTCCACCCCGCCGAGCGGGCTGGGTGCGCGTGTGCCCGTGGGCGCGTCGGCCGCGGCGTCGTCGCCCGACCCGTCGCCCGAGCACGCGGCGACGCCGAGGGTGGCGAGCGCGAGCACGGCGGCCGCGAGCCTTCTGACGGTCCGGCCTTCCTCCACCCCGACGTGCCTCCCTGGTGCGAACCGGCCGCCCGCACCTCGGGTGGACGCGGCGTTCCGGCGGACGCAGAGACTACCGGCCGCCGGGGTCGTTGTTGTCGCATGGGCGGCGCC
>JAEZFI010000311.1 GCA_023437745.1 Actinomycetes bacterium | reverse complement strand
GGTCGGGAGCCGTCGTCGTCCATGACCAGCACCGTGCGGGGCCCGAGGAGCACCAGGTCGAGAGGGCGGGCCGCGCCCTGGCCGCCGGCCCGCTCGAGCAGCTCGAACTCGTCGGCCAGGTCGTTGCCCATGGTGGTGTCGTCGCAGTTCACGACGCCGCCCTTGAGCAGCACCGGCGCCCCGTCCGCCGTCCGCTCGCCGGTGGCCAGGTGGTGCTGCCCGTGGTCGTCGATGGTGGTCGTGACCCGATATCCGGGGATGGCGGAGGCGACCGTGCTCATGGCGATCGCCGCAAGCGCGACGCCACGATGGCCTTGGAGTACGCGACGACGGTCTCGACCGTTTCGAAGGCGAGGAGGCTGCCGACGTAGAGGGTGCGGTTGAGGCCCTGGATGGCTTCGAAGCGGTCGTAGACCCCGTCTCGCAGGTCGTCACCGAGGAAGTGGGGGAAGTAGCGCCAACGCCGGCGGTGCACGAAGTCCTTCACCTGGGCGCCCGGGTACACCTCGGGGAGCGCGGCGCGGATCCGGTCCTCGAGCTCCTCGTCGGTGGCGTCGCCCACCTCGCCGATGTAGAAGACGGTGGCGTCGACCTCGGGCCACGGGCGGAGGACCTCCCAGGGCTCATCGGCGGACAGGCGGGGCACGGCGTCGATGACCTGCACAGGCACGCCCGTGGTGTGGGCCACGAACACCCGGTAGTCGTTGACCGTCACCCGATCGGCCAGGTCGCGCTCCTCGTCGGTGGCGTCCAGCACGGCGACCACGTCGTCGATCGGGCAGGCCACGATGAGCTGGTCGGCCTGGTGCTCGACCACCTCGCCCCCCGACTCGTACGAGATGGTGACCCCGTCGTCGCTCCGCTTGATCTGCGTGATGGTGGCGGCGGTGCGCACGTCGAGGGTGGCACCCACCCGCTCCCACAGCTCACCGAAGCCGCGCTCCATGCGCTTGGGCCATCCTCCTCCGAGACCGAGCCCGACGCGGGCCAGCGTCGTGAAGTTGCCGAGGCTCAGGTACTTGAGGACGTACACCGCGGGGATGCGGTGCAGCCGGCCGTAGCCCATGTCGGGCACGACCATCTCGAACATGTCACCCAGCGCCTCCAGGCCGTGGCGCTCGAGCCAGCAGCCGAAGTCCTCGCTCAGCTCGTCCCGCCGGGGCGACGCGCTCAGGTTGGCGAAACCCGGCGGTCCCAGCACGTCGCGGTTGCGCCACAGCTCGAACAGGTAGCGCAGCGACGCCCGGGCCAGCGGGACGACCCCCACGTCGCGCACGACGATGTCGCGGACGGGCGAGACCCGGTCGCCGCCCTCCCACGCGAGCCGGGGCGGCTGGGTGGTGAGGTGCGCGCCCACCTCGCGGGCGATCCGCATCGTCTCGCCGTAGGCAGGCGAGAGCGTGAAGGCGCCGACGTCGACGAGGAACCCGTCGACGTGGATGGTGTCGCACTTGCCGCCGATGCGAGAGGACCGCTCGAACACGGTGACCTCGTCGTGGCCTGCGGCCCGCAGGTACCACGCCGCCGACAGACCGGCCGCGCCAGCGCCGATGACCGCCACCCGGGGGGACGGCGGCTCGCGCTCGGCGGCCACCATGCGATCGACGAGGTCGGCGGCGTAGCCGAGGATGGGCTCGATCAGCTCGAACGAGAACAGGCCGCCGCAGTACCAGGTGCGGCGTCGACCCTGGAGCCGCTCGGCCCGCTCGTACCACTGGGCGGCGAACTGCTCGACGGGGACGTGGGGGAAGAAGGTGGTCCACCGCTGCTGCTGGTGGATCTCGACGACGTCGGCGCCCATCTCCTGGGTGTCCGCTTCGATGCGCTGGTCGACCCCGCGGGCGTCGAGCTCGCCGTCGACCAGCGAGTAGTAGAGGACGCCGTCGTTGCCGGGCCACATCTTGGACATGCCCCAGGGGTGGCCCTTGGGAGGCAGCCTCGGCGCGGGCGAGAGCTGGATGAGGTCGATGAGGTGGTCGGGGAAGCCGGTGGTCTCGGCCAGCGTGACCCAGTAGTCGCGGTAGTGGACCTGGGCGAAGAGCGCCCGCTCCTCGGCCGTGCGATCGGTGGTGACGTCGAGGATGGCGTCGGGCGGACACGCGATGACGAGCTCGTCGAACTCGAACGTGCCGTGACCGGCGGTCTCGACCGTCACCGGACCCCGGCGGTCGACACGGGTGATGTCGACGCCCAGCCGCACGTCGATGCCCTTGTGGTCCACGACCCGCCGCCAGAAGTCCTGGAACCCGTGGTCGAACTGCCGGGGCCAGCCCACGGGCAACCCTGAGCCCACCGCCAGCAGGAGCAGGAAGTTGCGGGTGGTCATGTACTTGAAGACGTACGGCGCCGGGACCTCGTGGAGGTAGCCGTAGCCGAACACCTCGATGGGCACGGTGAACAGCCGTTGGAGCGCCGACATCCCGTTGTCGTCGAGCCACTGGCCGAAGTCCTTGTGCAGCTCGGGCATGGCGCCGACGCCGTCGAAGCCGGCGGCCGACGAGAAGTCGCGCAGCCGCCACGAGGCCCACAGGTAGCGCAGCGTCGCCGTGGCCAGGGCGACCGGGTTCTCGCCGCTGAGCACGGCTCGGAGCACCGAGTGGAAGGCCCCGGTGGCGACGTCGAAGGTTCGCCGCCGCGGCGCCGGATGGGTCGTCGCCCCCACCTCGTCGGCAAGGGCGAGCGTTCGGTGGTACGAGGGTGTCAGGTAGTTGGCGCCGAGGTCGAACGTGGCCCCGTCCCGCTCGACGGTGAAGCACTTGCCCCCGATCCGATTGGCACGCTCGAGGACGATGACCTGGCCCACGCCCGCCGCTGTGAGCTCCATGGCCGTGGCCAGACCCGCCGGGCCGGCGCCGATCACGCCCACTCGCTTGGCGCGGAGGTTCCCACCCACTCGGGATCCTTGCTCCATCCCCCCCTCCGATCGCACCCACTCCCGGCTCGCCGAGCCGTTCCCGTGCGAAAGGTTACGACACGAAGCGTGATGCTGCAGCCGGTCGTCGTCGACCACCAGGTACGTGACGGATGTGCCGCCCACCGAAAGGCGACCTGGTGGGAGCTGGCGGGACCCTCAGTTTGGCCATACCTCGTTGAACCGCGGTGACGAGCTCTCGGCGATGGCCATCTCGACGGAGTAGCCGAGGACGTCGATGGAGCCACCGAGGATCCGCGGCACGGCTTTTCCGCCCCCAGGCGACTTGTCACGCCGCTGGTCAGCGAGCTGTCTGGAGATACGCGTTGGCGAGAGCCAGGTCGAAGGCTGTTGCATCGACCGGGCGACCGACCCACTCACCGAGGTGCTCGTGCTCCTCGTGCGTGGGGTCGGCGAGCACCGCGAGGAGGTGCTCGTAACCCCAGGAACCGCCCACGTCCTCGGGCGGGCAGGCGTTGGCCCCGTCAAGGCAGACGGCGAACTTCAGGCCCTTCGGCATCCGCCAGACGCGGTGGACGGTGACGTCGTGGTCCCATGAGTCGCCGAAGTCGTACTCGTAGGTGAAGCGCTCGTTCGACCCGATCGCGGTGACGACGGTGAAGTCCTTCTCCTGCAGCTCGCCGTCCGGATAGTCGTCGAACTGCATCCCGTAGCGCTCGCCACCGATCTCGAAGGCGTGGAGGTGGCGGTCCTCCCACCCCATCGCTGCCTGGAACATGCGGTGCAGCTTGTCGAGCCGAACGCTCCCCGGGACCAGGAGCCGGCGCCACACCCGAGGCTGGACCTCGCGCAGCTCGATGGTGCAGTCGACGACAGGTTGGCCCGGCGGGGTCGGCATCCGACCGAGGGTAGATCCAACGAGGCTGGACCATCGTCCGATCCCAGCGATCAGTCAGGCTCGCCCTCAGCGCTCAGGACGTCGGGTGGGTCCACTGTGGAGTCGACGTCCACCACGACCACGTCGAGATCCACACAGACCGACTCACGGTCCGCATCCACGGAGCGCCACCGCTCAACGTGGCCCCATCCGAGGTGGGCCTCAATGACTCGGGTTTGAGTCGTGTCGGAGGGGGGACTTGAACCCCCACGCCCTTGCGGGCACTAGCCCCTCAAGCTAGCGCGTCTGCCAATTCCGCCACTCCGACGTGGCCTCCGCATCTCTGCGAAGCGAGGCGTCACTGTAGC
>JAEZFI010000272.1 GCA_023437745.1 Actinomycetes bacterium | reverse complement strand
ATCCGACTCCGTGCCGGTCGACCGGCCGACGAGGAACGCCCCGATGGCGACGAGCACGCCGACCGCCACCGCGGCGACCCAGCGGGTCGACGGTCGACCCCGACGAGCCGGCCTCCCGCCGAGCACGGCAGCGACCGGTGGCTCCTCGACCGGCGTGAGCGGGATCAGCGAGCGCAGCACCCGGGCCTCGAAGCCGTCGGGAGGGTCCACCTCGGGCGCCAGCAGGGCGAGCCGGTCGGCGGTGGACGACAGACCGGCCAGCTCATGGCGGCAGGCAGCGCACCGTTCGAGGTGGGCGCCCAACCCGGGTGTGTCCGCAGGCTCGCGCACGGCGAAGGCGATCTCCGGGAGCTGGTCCGCCCAGGCCTCGCAGGCCTCGAGGTGCTCGAGCTCAGGCACCGGCCCGCTCCTCGACGGTGAGCCCGTCCCGCAGCCGGCGCAACCCCTGGCGCAGCCGGGTCTTGGCCGTGCCGATCGGCACCTGCTCGAAGAGCGCGATCTCGGCTGCCGTGTGCCCGCCGAGAGTCGCGAGGAGCACCGCCCGGCGCTGGGCTTCGGGCAGCGCGGCGAGGCCGCCCCGCAGTCGCTCGACCTGATCGGTCAGGACCGCGTCCTCCTCGGGACCCGTCGCCCTGTCGGGCGGCAGGAGCGCACCGACGACCTGCGGGTCCACCGGGCTGGATCGACGCAGGCGCAAGGCGTCGATGGCGAGGCGCCGGCAGATCGTCAGCAGCCAGGTCCTGACCGAGCCCAGCCGAGGGTCGTACGACGCCGCGTGCCGCCACGCCCGCTCGAACGTCTGCTGCGCGAGGTCCTCGGCGAGCCGCCCGTCGCCGCACATGGCGTAGGCCACACCGAACACCTGCCGCTGGAACCGCCGCACGAACACCACCGCGGCGTCGGGGTCACCCAGCCCGAGCGCGGCCAGGAGCGGCGCGTCGCCCAGTCGCTCCGCCGGTGAGCCGTCCACCGTCATCACCTGACCCTACGTGCGAGGCCCCGATCGGGATGGCGCGGCGGTCGCAATCCCTCGGCGCCCCCGGCACGTAGTGAACAGCAGCATCGCTCCCAGGAGGCCTCCCATGCGTCGTGCACTGCTCCTCGCCATCGTCGTGCCGCTGGCACTGGTCGCCGCGTCGTGCGGCGACGACAACAAGGACACCGCGTCCACCCGGACCACGACCAAGCCGACGCAGACCACCACCGACGCCTACGGGAACGGGACCACCGAGGGGCGTGGCGCATCCACCACCGCCCCAGCCGGGAAGGGCTCGACCACGGTGAGCACCGGGGACACGTCCCTCGGCACGGTCCTCGTGGACGCCGAGGGCAAGACCCTCTACGCCTTCACCCCCGACAGCGCCACGAAGAGCACCTGCACCGACGGATGCCTCCAGGCGTGGCCGCCCCTCACCGTCGACAGCGGCGAACCCACCGGCGACGGCGTCGACGCGGCGATGTTGGGGACGCTCACCCGTGACGACGGCAGCACCCAGGTGAGCTACAACGGCCACCCGCTCTACACCTATGCGCCGGACACCGGCCCCGGCGACGTGACCGGCCAGGGCGTCGGCGGCAAGTGGTACGTGATCGGGACGGACGGCGAGCTGATGAAGTAGTCGCGGCGGGCAACCACCGAGCTCGGGGTGGACGGCACGCGACGCGCCCCGGTCGCCCCGAGCTCGGAGGGCGGAGGCCCGAGGCCCGAGGCCCGAGGCCGGGCGCTACTTCATGAGGTTGCCGAGCAGGCCGCCGCCGCCCGCCTGTTGCTGCGTCGCCTGGTGACCGCCCGACACCACCGCCTCGGACGGCTGCACCATCACGTGGCCCTGCCCGCCGAACGCCATCTGGACCAGCTCACCGCTGCCACCGCGGAGCAACGACTTCACCCCGCCGGTGTCGACGCGAACGTCCATCGAGACGCCGCTGGTCCACAGGACCACCGCCTCCGCGTCGGCGAAGGTCGGCGCCGACGCCACGTCGAGCACGACCGGGTCGCCCTTCGTCGTGATCGCGACGTAGCCCGTTCCACGCAGCGACACGTTGTAGAGGCCGCCCGCCATCATCCCGCCCCGGCCCTGGAGGCGGTTGATGTCCCACTCGATCGAACCCGAGAACGCGAGCACGTTCGCCCCGTTCACCGACACCATGTCGTCCTCGAGGTAGAAGACCTGGATCTCGGAGGCCAGGTCGGCGACGAAGAGCTCGCCCTGCCCGGTGCAGCTCATCATGTCGACGCCCTCACCGGTGAGCTTCGACTTCATCATCTTGCCGAGCCCGCCCGAGCCCTGGTTCTCGAACCTGACGTCGCCCTGGTAGGCGACCATCGACCCGGTCCTCGCCCAGACCTGCCCGTAGGCCATGTTGATCTTCAGCATCTTCTTGTTCTGCAGTGCGAACGGGTCCTGGGAGGTGGTCTCCTGGAAGTCCTGGAACAGGGAGCCGTGGATGGTCATGGGGGCCTCGCTCGTTGAGGATGTCGGGGACAGGGGTGCGTGACGGTGGCGTCGGCCCGGACGCTACCGTCGGCGACACGACGTCCGAGCGACGCAGGGGCACGGACGCGAGGGACACGTAGGAGGCGCTCATGGGATTCCTCGACAAGGCGAAGGCGGCGGCCACCGACCTGGCGGCGAAGGCCGACGGCGCGCTGGCGAGCTCCGGGCTCGGCGGGCCGGGGGCCGCCACCAACAAGGAGGCCGACAAGCTGTACCGCGACCTCGGGGTGCTCACGTACCTCGACGCCATCGGCGGGCCCGTCGACCAGGCGGAGCGCCAGCGCGTGCTCAGCGCGCTGCAGGTCATCGACTCGCAGGGCGGACTGACCGACTTCGGGCTGCGCACCGCGCCCGTGCCGGCGCCGCCGCCCCCCGGCGGTGCCGCGTCGCCACCTCCCCCACCGGCACCGGCCGGTGACGTGGCACCACCGCCGCCCCCACCGGCACCGGCCGGTGACATGGCAC
>JAEZFI010000163.1 GCA_023437745.1 Actinomycetes bacterium | reverse complement strand
GGGGCGCGCGGCGACCGTCGGTTCGCCGCGGGACGGACTGGGGGTGTGACGTGTCGCCCGACTACCACCAGGCGGTGTACGTCATCTCGGTGGCGGCAGAGCTGTCGGGGATGCACCCGCAGACGTTGCGGATCTACGAGCGAAAGGGACTCGTGGCGCCGGCCCGCACCGGCGGCAACAGCCGCCGGTACAGCCAGGCCGACATCGACATGCTCCGCCGCATCCAGGAGCTCACGAACGAGGGCCTGAACCTCGCCGGCGTCCAGCGCGTCCTCGAGCTCGAGGCCGAGCTGGAACGGCTGCGCCGCGAGGTCGACCGGATCCGAGACGCCGCCCAGCAGGCCGTCGCGGACACCCACAAGCAGTACCGACGCGACCTCGTGCCACTCCGGCAGGAGGTCGTGCTCTACCAGAACCAGAAGGGACGGCGGCGCCGCTGACCGTCCCGGGCGCGAGACGGACGTCACAACCACCGATCAGAAAAGCTGAGTGCGTGTGACTCAACCCTGACGTAGGATGTCCACAGGCAGCATCTCCCTCGGAGGATGGAACACATGGCGCTGAACCCCGACACCTGGACCCTCAAGACCACCGACGCGGTGAACCTCGCGCAGGCAGCGGCCCGGGAGCGCGCCAACCCGGAGATCACGGTCGACCACCTGCTGGTCGCGCTGCTCGAGGTCGAGGACGGCGTCGTGGTGCCGGTGCTCAACAAGATCGGCGTGGCGCCCGGCGTGATCCGCGAGCGTGCCCAGGCGGCGGTCGACGCGCTGCCCCGCGCCCGCGGCGGCGAGACCAAGGGCAGCAAGGACCTGTTCCGGACCTTCGACACCGCCGACGCCCTCCGCGGCGAGATGAACGACGAGTACCTGTCGCTCGAGCACCTGCTCCTCGCCATCGCGGACCTCGACGAGTCGCTCGGTCCGGACAAGGCCCGTCTCGGCGGCGTCACCAAGGACCAGATCCGCGACGCGCTCAAGACGATCCGGGGCTCGCACCGGGTGACCTCGCAGAACCCCGAGGACCAGTACCAGTCGCTCGAGAAGTACGGACGCGACCTCACCGCGGACGCGCGCCGGGGGAAGCTCGACCCGGTCATCGGCCGGGACGAGGAGATCCGGCGCGTGATCCAGGTGCTGTCGCGGCGCACCAAGAACAACCCGGTGCTCATCGGCGAGCCGGGGGTCGGGAAGACCGCGGTCGTCGAGGGGCTCGCACAGCGGATCGTCGAGGGCGACGTCCCCGAGTCGCTGAAGAACAAGCGGCTGATCGCGCTCGACCTCTCGGCGATGGTGGCCGGGGCGAAGTACCGCGGCGAGTTCGAGGAGCGGCTCAAGGCCGTCCTCAAGGAGATCGCCGACGCGGGGGGCGAGGTCATCACCTTCATCGACGAGATGCACACCGTCGTCGGTGCGGGCGCCACGGGCGACAGTGCGATGGACGCCTCGAACATGCTGAAGCCGCTCCTCGCCCGCGGGGAGCTGCGGATGGTCGGCGCCACGACGCTCGACGAGTTCCGAAAGCACGTCGAGAAGGACGCCGCCCTCGAACGGCGCTTCCAGCAGGTCTTCGTCGGCGAGCCGTCGGTCGAGGACTCCATCTCGATCTTGCGTGGCCTGAAGGAGCGCTACGAGGTCCACCACCACGTCCGGATCCAGGACTCCGCACTGGTCGCCGCCGCCGTCCTGTCGGACCGCTACCTCACCGGCCGGTTCCTGCCGGACAAGGCGATCGACCTCATGGACGAGGCCGCCTCCAAGCTCCGGATCGAGATCGACTCGATGCCCACCGAGATCGACCAGGTGGAGCGTCGCATCCGTGGCCTCGAGATCGAGCGGGTTGCGCTCGCCAAGGAGACCGACGACGCCTCCAAGGAGCGGCTGGACGCCCTCGACCAGGAGCTGGCCAACCTGCGTGAGCAGAAGGACTCCATGGTCGCCGTGTGGCAGCAGGAGAAGGAGGCCATCACCACCATCTCCGGCCTGAAGCAGCAGATCGAGGAGCAGCGCACGGAGATGGAGCGACCTGGGCTCGACCTCGAGAAGGCCGCCGAGATCCGGTACGGCCAGCTCCCCGAGCTGGAGCGCCAGCTGGCCGCCGCGTCGGCTCGCCTCGGCGAGCTCCAGGAGGGCCGCAAGTTCCTCAAGGAGGAGGTCGACGAGGAGGACATCGCCGAGGTCGTCTCCCGCTGGACCGGCGTGCCGGTGTCGCGCCTGATGGAGGGCGAGATGCAGAAGCTCGTCCGCCTCGAGGAGGTCCTGCACCAGCGAGTCGTGGGGCAGGACGAGCCGGTGCGGGTGGTGGCCAACGCCATCCGTCGCAGCCGTGCCGGACTGTCGGACCCGAACCGGCCCATCGGCTCGTTCCTGTTCATCGGCCCCACGGGTGTCGGCAAGACCGAGCTCGCCCGCAGCCTGGCCGACTACCTCTTCGACGACGAGCGGGCCATGGTCCGCATCGACATGAGCGAGTACATGGAGAAGCACTCCGTGTCCCGCCTGATCGGCGCGCCCCCGGGCTACGTCGGCTACGACGAGGGCGGCCAGCTCACCGAGGCGGTCCGTCGGCGCCCCTACGCCGTCGTGCTGCTCGACGAGGTCGAGAAGGCCCACGCCGACGTGTTCAACGTGCTGCTGCAGCTGCTCGACGACGGCCGCCTGACCGACGGCCAGGGTCGCACCGTCGACTTCACCAACGTCGTGCTGATCATGACGTCGAACCTGCAGGGCGACCCCCGGGACTTCTTCCGTCCCGAGTTCATCAACCGGCTCGACGACATCGTCCACTTCCAGGCGCTCGAGCCCGAGGACCTGGTCCACATCGTGGACATCCAGCTCGACATCCTCCGCAAGCGCATGGCCGACCGGCGCCTCACGTTGGTCGTCACCGACGCCGCCCGCACCGCGCTGGCGACGCTCGGCTACGACCCCGACTTCGGGGCTCGGCCGCTCAAGCGGCTGATCCAGCGGGAGATCGGCGACCGCCTGGCCGTCGCCATCCTCGAGGGCAAGGTCGCCGAAGGCGCCCAGGTCACCGTCGACATCGAGGACGGCGAGTTCACGATCACCTGACCGACCCTGACGGTTCTGTGTCGTGAGACGCGCCAGAACTGGCGCGATCCACGACACAGAACGCCGGTCGTCGGGGTCAGGCGGGGACGGCGCCGGGGCGGTCCGGAGTGATCGTGAACCGGGCGTCGACGTCGACGGGTGAGTCCTGGGCGAGGTTGTCCTTCACCATCCGGAACTCGGCGGTCCACCGGTCGGCGGTGACGTCGCACAGCGTCCAGCCCCGCTGGGACGAGTTGACGTACTTGATGGCCGGGACGGTGGAGGTGACCAGCTCCTCGGTGCCGGGCGGCAGCAACCCCTCGGACGAGATCGACGTGCCGACGAGCTCGCTGGCGACCACCTTCCGGGCGTCGCCGGTGCCGACGGTCAGGTCGCCCACGCCGGCGAGGTGGATGTCGCCGGTGACGACGACCACGTTCGTCATGCCCTCGGCGTCGATGTGGTCGAGGATCTTCGCCCGTTCGACGGGGTAGCCGTCCCACTGGTCGTAGTTGAGGATCGACTGGCCCACCGTGATCGGGGTCATCACGACCTCGTTGCCCCAGATCCGCCAGGTCGCCGTCGACGAGTCGAGCCCGTCGAGCAACCACTGGAGCTGCTCGGCGCCGAGCAGGGTGAGGTCGGGCGAGTCCTGCTCACCGCACGCAGGACCCAGGTCGAGCACCTCGTCGTCGCAGGGCTGGTCGCTCCGGTACTGGCGCTCGTCGGTCATGAAGATCGACGCGAGGGAGCCCCACTGCAGGGACCGGTAGATGCGGAGGTCGGCGCCCTTCGGGGGGTCGAGCCGGACCGGCATGTGCTCGTACCAGGCCTGGTAGGCGGCGGCGCGGCGCTCGTGGAAGACGGCGGGGTCCACCGAGGTGTCCTCGCTGTGGTCGCCGGCGTGGTTGTTCTCCACCTCGTGGTCGTCCCAGATCACGACCCACGGGCACCGGGCGTGCGCGTCGCGGAGGTCGGCGTCCCCCCGGTAGAGCGCGTAGCGGTTCCGGTAGTCGGCGAGGTCCGTGATCTCGGGCGAGTTGTGGGAGCGCACCGTGTCGCCGGGGGTGACCGGGCGGGCGTTGCCCTCGTAGATGTAGTCGCCGAGGAACAGCAGGAGGTCGAGGTCCTCGGTGGCGGCGATGTCGCGGTGCGCGTTGTACCAGCCCGACTCGTAGTGCTGGCAGGACGCGAAGCCGAACCGGAGCCGTTCCACGTCGGCGCCGGGCGCCGGCGTGGTGCGGGTGCGTGCGGCCGGGGTCTGGTGGTCGCCGATGGCGAACCGGTACCAGTACCAGGTGGCGGGTTCCAGGCCGTCGGCCGTGACGTGCACCGAGTGCCCCCAGCGGGGCTCGGCGACCGCCACGCCGCTGGACACCACGTCCTGGAACGCCTCGTCGAGCGCGACCTCCCACCGCACCGGCGCCGGCGCGTCCGGCATGCCGCCGCCCTCCAGGGGCTTCGGTGCCAGGCGGGTCCACAGGATCACCGACGTGTCGTCCGGATCCCCCGACGCGAGCCCGAGGGTGAAGGGGTCCCCCTCGAACGGCGGGATGGGGATCGTCGTGGTGGTCGTGGTCGCGGTCGAGCCGGCGGTCGTGCCCGGGCCGGCGTCCGACGCGTCGTCGTCGCTGCACCCCGTCAGCCCGGCGGCGGCCCCCGCCCCGGCGCCCAGTGCGATCAGAAATCGTCGACGGTCCATGTCGTCCCCCTCCGGTGTCGGCCCGAGCGTACGGGCCTCCACACGCCGCGGGTGGACCCTCCCAGGAGTCCCGTCGACGTTCTCAGGCGCGGGCCGCCACCGGCCGATGTGAACACGTCAGCCACGACCCGACGCGAGACGATGAGCGCACGAGGAACGACCGAGACCGAGATGCCCGACCTGCGGACCCCCCTGCGCCCGGACGCGATGGGGCTCCGTCAGAGCCTGATGGAGGACATCGTCCTCCGGCGCGTCCTCCTCGAGGGTCGCATCGCGATGACGCACCTCGCCGACGCCGTGCACGCCAGCATCAACGTGGTCGAGCCGCTGCTGCTGTCGATGCGGGACCGGAAGCTCATCGAGTTCGACGGCATGGACGGCCGCGCCTACGTGGTCACCTGCACCGAGGCCGGCAAGGCGTTCGGCGTCGACCGCTCCCGGGAGTGCCGCTACGCCGGCGCGATGCCGGTGTCACTGGACCTCTACACCGAGGTCGTGAAGGCGCAGCGCCCGGACCTCCACCTCGACCGCGACCGCCTCACCAAGTCGTTCAGCGACCTGGTGATCTCCGACGACCTGCTGGACCAGCTCGGGCCGGCCATCCACGGCGGCGGCGCGATCTTCCTCTACGGCCCGCCCGGCACCGGCAAGTCGTCGGTGGCCGAGCGGATGATCCGCGCCTACGAGGACGTCGTCCTCATCCCGTACTGCGTCGAGGTCGACGGACAGATCGTCTCGGTGTTCGATCCCACCCTCCACGAGCCGGTCGCGGAGCAGCCATCGGGGATGGACCGCCGTTGGATCGCCTGCAAGCGCCCCGCGGTGATCACGGGTGGCGAGCTCCACGGCGGGATGCTCGACCTGCAGCTCGACCGCGACACCGGCGTCTACCTGGCGCCCCTCCAGTTCAAGGCCAACAACGGCATCCTCGTGATCGACGACTTCGGTCGCCAGGCGATGACGCCCGAGGCGCTCCTCAACCGCTGGATCGTGCCCCTCGACCGCCAGCTCGACTACCTCACGCTCCACGGGCGGAAGTTCGCCGTGCCGTTCGAGCTGAAGGTGGTGCTCTCCACGAACCTCGACCCGTCGCACCTCGGTGACGAGGCCTTCTTCCGCCGCATCCACAACAAGATCTACATCGGCGCCGTCGACGACGAGCAGTTCGACTGGATCCTCGCCCGCGTCGCCCAGGCGAAGACGATCGAGATGGAGGCGTCGGCCGCCGGCTACCTGCGGACGATCGCCAAGCAGCGCGGCGACGGCGAGCTCCGGGCCTATCTCCCCGGCGTGGTGTGCAGCCTGGCCATCAGCATCTGCCGCTACGAGAACGTGCCGAACCACCTCACCTGCGACCTGGTGGACCGTGTGGTCGACCTCTACTTCACGAAGCTGAGCACCCCGTCGGCGCCCGGCGCCGGAGGGTCGACCATGTCGGGCGGCGCGACCGTCGCCGGTGGCGGATCCGCCAAGGCGGCTGCGCCGTCGCCGTCGCCGGCCCGCCTGGCCGACATCCTGTCGAGCGCCTCCTCCGGCCCCCAGCGCGCCTGACCTCCCAGGTTCCGCGGGACCGGAACCGCCGTTCCCGCATGTCCCGCGGGACCGGATCGGCCAGTTCGCGCGCTCGAATGGTCGTTTGGGTCCCGCGGAAGCCGGGGTGGGGCGAGCGGGGGCCGCTGACGTAGGCTCGCACGTTCCCGTTTTCGAGGGACACGCAACTCGAGGAGGTGGGCGCCGTGCCCGCGACGATCGTGGTCGGAACCCAGTGGGGCGACGAGGGCAAGGGCAAGCTCACCGACCTCATCGCCAAGGAGATGTCCCTCGTGGTCCGCTACCAGGGCGGCCACAACGCCGGCCACACCCTGGTGGTCGACGGCGAGTCCTTCGCGCTCCAGCTCATCCCGTCCGGGGTGCTGTACGACCACATCACACCGGTCATCGGCAACGGCGTGGTCGTGGACCCCGTCGTGATGCTCGACGAGGTGCACCGCCTCGAGTCGCGGGGCGTGGACTGCAGCCGGCTGCGCGTCTCTGGCAACGCCCACCTGATCCTGCCGTACCACCAGGAGCTCGATCGCCTCATCGAGCGGCACCTCGGAAAGAACAAGCTCGGCACGACGAAGCGGGGCATCGGTCCGACCTACGCCGACAAGGCGTCGCGTGTCGGCCTCCGCGTGCAGGATCTGCTCGACCCCGACATCTTCCGCGAGAAGCTGCGTGCGGTCCTGGCCGAGAAGAACCTCGTGCTCGCCAAGGTGTACAACCGCCTCGGGTTCGACCCCGACGAGATGGCCGACAAGTACCTCGACGAAGTCGCTCCCAAGGTCGCCCCGTACGTGACGGACACGGTGACGCTCGTCCACGAAGCCCTCGAGCGCGGGGAGCACGTGCTGTTCGAGGGCGCGCAGGCCACCTTCCTCGACATCGACCACGGCACCTATCCGTTCGTGACCTCGTCGAACCCGGTCGCCGGTGGGGCGTGCGTCGGCGCCGGCGTCGGCCCCCGCCACATCGACCGCGTGGTCGGGATCGCGAAGGCCTACGTCACGCGGGTCGGCTCCGGTCCGATGCCCACCGAGCTGTTCGACGAGATCGGCGACCGGATCGTCGACCTCGGCCACGAGTACGGGGTGAACACGAAGCGCCGCCGCCGGCCGGGGTGGTTCGACGCGGTGATGATGCGGCAGGCCGTGCGGTTGAACTCGCTGAGCGAGCTGGCCATCACCAAGCTCGACATCTTCGACACCTTCGAGTCGCTCAAGGTCTGCGTCGCGTACCACGTGCGCGGCGAGCGCCACACCTCGATGCCGTACCACCAGAGCGACCTCTTCGACGCCGTCCCGGTGTACGAGGAGCT
>JAEZFI010000143.1 GCA_023437745.1 Actinomycetes bacterium | reverse complement strand
CCCTACGAGCACTCAAGCGACGCCTTTCCGACGTCGTCTACCGCGCGCTCGTCGCCGACACCGAACCAACGACGTCAGCAGCACCGGCCACTTGCCTGCCGGCCGCCGCTTGACATAGGAGCAAGCCATGACCCCCGAGGACCTGGCCGACCTCGTGCAGCTCCGGCGGGCGCGGGACCTCATGGACCGCGAGTACGCCCGGCCGCTCGACGTGCCGGCCATGGCGCGTGCGGCGAGCATGTCGCCCTCGCACTTCTCCCGGAAGTTCCGCGCCGCGTACGGCGAGACGCCGTACTCCTACCTGATGACCCGCCGCATCGAGCGGGCGAAATCGCTGTTGCGCCAGGGGACCTCCGTCACCGACACGTGCTTCGCGGTCGGGTGCACCTCGCTCGGCTCGTTCAGCTCGCGCTTCACCGAGATCGTGGGGGAGACGCCGTCGCAGTATCGGGCCCGTGACCACGAGGGGTGGGAGGCGTTCCCTGCGTGCGTGAGCATGGTGGTGACGCGGCCACGGCGCAGCGCCGTCGCCCGCTGACCGATCGAGCAGGATCGGAGAAGCGCACACCGTCGAGCGTTTCGTACGGTGGACACATGACCATCACACTGTCCACCACGTTCATCCCCGTCCACGATCCGGAGGCTGCGCTCGGCTTCTACCGCGATGCTCTCGGTCTCGAGGTGAGGAACGACGTCGCGTCCGACGGCTACCGCTGGGTCACCCTCGGCGCGCCGGGCCAGGACGTGGACATCGTCCTGTTCCAGCCGCACGGCGGGCGGTCCGAGGCCGAGGGCGACGCGCTGCTCACCCTCGTCACCCAGGGCTCGCTGCAGGCGGCGATCTTCAGCGCCGACGACCTCGACGAGGCGTTCGAGAAGGTTCGTGCCGCTGGGGCCGAGGTGCTGCAGGAGCCGGCGTCGCAGCCGTGGGGCGCTCGGGACTGCGCGTTCCGCGATCCGTCGGGCAACCTCGTCCGGATGGCTCAGGCTTGAATGGAGCGATGAGCAAGGTCCCTACGACGGCAGCCTCACCCGATTCGGCACACCCGGCCGACCTCCACGACCTGATCCGCGTCCACGGTGCGCGGGTGAACAACCTGAAGGACGTCAGCGTCGAGATCCCGAAGCGACGCCTGACGGTCTTCACCGGTGTGTCGGGCTCGGGGAAGAGCTCCCTCGTGTTCGGCACGATCGCCGCCGAGTCGCAGCGGCTGATCAACGAGACGTACAGCGCGTTCGTCCAGGGCTTCATGCCGACGCTGGCACGGCCGGACGTCGACGTGTTGGACGGGCTGACGACGGCGATCATCGTCGACCAGGAGCGGATGGGCGCCAACGTCCGCTCCACGGTCGGCACGGCGACCGACGCCAACGCGATGCTCCGCATCCTCTTCAGCCGATTGGGCACTCCCCACATCGGGCCGCCCAACGCGTTCTCGTTCAACACGGCCTCGGTCACCGCGTCGGGCTCGATCAAGGTGGACAAGGGGGCGTCGAAAAAGGCCGAGAAGGTCGAGTTCACACGCGCCGGCGGCATGTGCCCGCGGTGCGAGGGCATGGGCTCGGTCACGGACTTCGACGTCACGGCCCTCTACGACGAGACGAAGTCGCTGAACGAGGGCGCGCTCACCGTCCCCGGCTACAGCATGGAGGGTTGGTACGGCCGCATCTTCCGCGGTTGCGGGTACTTCGACCCGGACAAGCCGATCAAGAAGTACACGAAGAAGGAGCTGCACGACCTGCTCCACCGGGAGCCCACGAAGATCAAGGTCGACGGGATCAACCTGACCTACTCGGGGCTGATCCCGCAGATCCAGAAGTCGTTCCTGTCCAAGGACGTCGACGCGATGCAGCCGCACATCCGGGCGTTCGTGGAGCGTGCGGTGACCTTCACCACCTGCCCCGAGTGCGAGGGCACGAGGCTCAACGAGGCCGCACGCTCGTCGAAGATCGGCGGCGTCAGCATCGCCGACGCCTGCGCCATGCAGATCAGCGACCTCGCGAAGTGGGTCGCCGGCCTCGACGAGCCCTCGGTGGCCCCGCTGCTGGCCGGCCTGCGGCACACGCTCGAGTCGTTCGTCGAGATCGGGCTCGGCTACCTCTCGCTGGACCGGCCGTCCGGCACGCTCTCGGGCGGCGAGTCGCAGCGGACGAAGATGATCCGCCACCTCGGATCGTCGCTCACCGACGTGACCTACGTGTTCGACGAGCCCACGATCGGCCTCCACCCGCACGACATCCAGCGGATGAACGAGCTGCTCCTCCAGCTGCGCGACAAGGGCAACACGGTGCTGGTCGTCGAGCACAAGCCGGAGGCCATCCGGATCGCCGATCACGTCGTCGATCTCGGTCCGCTCGCCGGGTCCGGTGGTGGCGAGCTCGTCTACGAGGGCACGGTGGAGGGGCTCCGCACCAGCGGGACCCTAACCGGGAAGCACTTCGACGACCGGGCATCGCTCAAGGAGTCGGTGAGGACGCCGTCGGGCGTGTTCGAGGTCCGCGGCGCCAGCACCCACAACCTCCGGGACGTCGACGTCGACATCCCGCTCGGGGTCCTCGTCGTGGTCACCGGCGTGGCGGGGTCGGGCAAGAGCTCGCTGATCCACGGCTCGGTGGCAGGCGAGGACGGCGTCGTGTCGGTCGACCAGGCGGGGATCAAGGGCTCGCGGCGCAGCAACCCGGCCACCTACACGGGGCTCCTCGAACCGATCCGCAAGGCCTTCGCCAAGGCCAACGGCGTGAAGCCGGCGCTGTTCAGCGCCAACTCGGAGGGTGCCTGCCCGACGTGCAACGGCGCCGGGGTGATCTACACCGACCTCGCGATGATGGCGGGCGTCGCCACGACCTGCGAGGACTGCGAGGGGAAGCGGTTCCAGGCGCAGGTGCTCGAGTACACCTTCGGCGGCCGCGACATCAGCGAGGTGCTCGCCATGTCGGTGACCGACGCCGAGGAGCTCTTCGGCAGCGGCGAGGCGAGCACGCCTGCGGCGCACAAGATCCTCGAGCGCCTCGTCGACGTCGGCCTCGGCTACCTCAGCCTCGGCCAGCCGCTGACCACGCTGTCGGGCGGCGAGCGGCAACGGCTGAAGCTGGCCACCCACATGGGCGAGAAGGGTGGCATGTACGTCCTCGACGAGCCGACGACCGGCCTCCACCTCGCCGACGTCGAGCAGTTGCTCGGTCTCCTCGACCGGCTCGTCGACTCCGGCAAGTCCGTGGTCGTGATCGAGCACCACCAGGCGGTGATGGCGCACGCCGACTGGATCATCGACCTCGGCCCCGGCGCCGGGCACGACGGCGGCAAGGTCGTGTTCGAGGGGACGCCCGCCGACCTCGTGGCCACCCAGGCCACGCTCACCGGGGAGCACCTGGCGGCCTACGTGGCGGGCTGACTCGACCCCTCGGTCGCCGCGGGCAGGACGCGGTGGTGCAGGTGCACCGCGCCGTTGCCGAACCGGCGCTCGTCGACCAGCTCCAGCGCGAAGCGGGCGTCCCTCGGCAGCGCCGGAGTGCCCCCGCCGACGACCACCGGGAAGACGAAGAGGTGCACCTCGTCGACCAACCCCGCCCGGAACGCGTGCTGCGCGAGCGTCGGGCCGCTGACGCTGAGGTCGTGGCCCGACTCGTCCTTCATGCGGCGCACCGCCGTGGGGTCGAACTCGCGCTCGAGCCGGGTGCGCGGCGTCCACACCGACGCCAGCGTCGTCGAGTAGACGACCTTGTCGAGGCCTCGCCACTGGTCGGCGAACTCGACTTCGACGGGGTGGGTGCCGGGTTCGTCCCTGACGTCCTCCCACACCGCCATCGTCTCGTACATCTTCCGCCCGTAGAGCTCGGTGCCGACCTCGCGGCCCAGCCCGTTGACGAAGGCGTGCAGCTCCTCGTCGGGCATCGCCCAGTCGAACCGACCGTCGAGGTCCTCGGTGAACCCGTCGAGCGACATCAGCGCGGTGTAGACGAGCTTCGACATCAGCGGTCCCCCGGCAGCGACGGCAGCACCGTCTCGACGAACTCGGCGACGCGCGCACGACCTTCGGAGGGCCAGCCGCACACGAGGTACCGGGCGCCGGCGGCGGCCATCGCCTCGGCGGCGGCCCGGACCTCGTCCCACGGCTCGCTGAGGCTGAGCGAGCTGGCGCGGGTGATGGACGACGGATCGCGTCCGGCCTCGGCGGCCAGCTCGTCGAGCAGTCGGGACTTGCGGGCGAACGACGCGGGGTCCCCGAAGCTGTGCCAGACGTCGGCGTGGCGCGCCACGAGGGGGAGCATCTTGCGCTCGCCGCTGGCACCGATCCAGATCGGCGGGTGCGGCCCCTGCACGGGGCGCGGGTGCAGCGTCGCGTCGCTGACCTGCCAGTGGCGACCCTCGAAGCTGAACCCGTCGGTGGTCAGCAGCCCACGGATGATCGTGAGCGCCTCGTCGAGCATCTCGATGCGCACCGAGGTGGACGGGAAGGGGATGCCGAGACGTCGGTGCTCCTCCTCGAACCATGCGGCCCCCAGTGAGAGCTCGAGGCGGCCGTTCGAGGCGTGGTCGATGGTCATCGCCTCGGCAGCGAGGACCGACGGGTGCCGGTAGGTGACGCCGGTGACGAGAAGCCCCAGCCGGATCCGCTCCGTCCGCCCGGACAGCGCAGCGAGCGTGGTGTTGCCCTCGAAGCACTCGCCCGGCCCCGAGCCGTACATGGGCTGGAAGTGGTCGAAGCCCCACAACCCGTCGAAGCCGGCCTCGTCGGCGAACTGGGCCCTGGCGACCACCTCGCCGAACGGCTGGCGTTGCTGGGCGAGATCGATCCCGTATCGCATCGGTGGAGTCTCGCAGCAGCGGGCCTCGCCCGCGTCCGCGTCAGTCGCCGGCGAGGCCGGGGGTGCGGCGGAGGCCGTCGATCAGCTGCTGCAGCTCGGCGGCGCTCAGGTTCGCCTCGGGGTGCAGGCCGAACCTGGTGAAGAAGGGCGGCGGCATCTCTCCCTCCTCGACCACCCCGAGCGTCTCGTCCGCGTTCCCGGGGTCCGTGGCGAAGTTCGAGTAGTTCACCTTCTCCCGGCCCTCGTCGACGTGCCGCTGCACCATCCACGAGATCGGCGCCACGGAGGCGTAGGGCGGGTAGTCCACCTCGTTCGAGTGGCAGGCGAAGCACGCGTCGACCATGAGGTCCCGGGTCCGGGTGTCGGCCCACTTGGGCTCGCCGGTACCGGGAGGGTTGGAGTGCGACCGCCCGTACGGGACGAGCTGGATGACGCCGAAGGTGAGGACGGCGGCGAGCCCCACGGAGAGCATGCCGTAGCGGCCGGCGACCGCTCCCGTGGGCCGATCATCGCCCGTGCGGCGCCGGGACCACAGCCACCACAGCAACGCCGCCGCTGCGCCCACCACCAGCAGCAGTGCGACGGTGACGATCACGTCCAGCCCGATCAGCACCGAGAACACCAGCGCCGCCGCCGACGCAGCGATCAGGATGGCCGTCACCACGGGGTGCGCCTTCACGGATCGCACCGCCTGCTGGGCGAGGAGCTTCGGGTCACGAGTGGGTCCGCCGTCGACGTGCATCGGGTCAGCATGCACGCCGGCGATGTGGCCCGGAGGGCGGCTTTGCCGAATCTTTGCCGTCGGCCGAACATTGTCTGAAGAATGTTTCAACGTCCTGGGGCGGCGGCCGATCGGGTGGGCATGAAGCGCACCGTGCACCTGTTGCTCGCCCTCGTCCTCGGGGCGGTGGTCCTCACGGGCTGCCAGAAGGGCGTCCAGATGTGGGGGGCCTGCACCCCTGCGGCGAACGGCGACCCCTCGGGCACCGACGGGACGTACCTGCTGCACTGCGTCGAGGGTCGCTGGACCCCGGTGATGACCGGTGACGAGTACGTGCGCATCGCCCGTGGCGAGCGAGTCCGGATCGCGCCGCTGCCGACCGCACCCACGACCTCGACGACGAGCAGCACGACGACGAGCACCAGCACCACCTCGACGAGCACGACGTCGACGAGCACGACCTCGACCAGCACGAGCACGACGACCACGACGATCCCGACACCGTCGGTCACCGCGGCGGAGGTCACGGGTGGTCAGCAGTTCACCTGCGCCATCACGGGCGGCCGCGTGTGGTGCTGGGGGCGCAACAACCGCAGCCAGCTCGGCAACGGATCGACGACGAACAGCTCGACCCCGGTCGACACGGGCATCACCAACGCCACCCACGTCGACGCCGGGATGGAGCACGCCTGCGCCTCGCTCACCGACGGCACCGTGAAGTGCTGGGGCAACGGGCACTACGGCCAGGTGGGCCAGGGCATCTACACCGATGCGACGACGCCGAAGGCCGTGCCGGGGATCACGGGTGCCACGGACGTCGGCGTCGGCCCGCTCCACTCCTGTGCCATCGTCACCGGGGGGGCCGTCAAGTGCTGGGGCAACAACGGCTCGGGCCAGCTCGGGAACGGCACGACCTGGGACGCCCTCAGCCCGGTCAGCGTGACGGGTCTGACCGGTGCCGTCGAGCTGTCGGCCGGCTCGGCGCAGACGTGTGCCCGCTTCGCGAACGGCACGGTCTCGTGCTGGGGCGGCAACGGCAACGGCGAGCTCGGCAACGGCACCAACACCAACTCCACGGCGCCGGTTGCCGTCACGGGGATCACGAACGCTGTCTCCCTCGGCAACGGCGAGTGGTACAGCTGCGCCGTGCTCGCCGACGGCACGACACGGTGCTGGGGGTTCAACGGCAGCGGTGAGCTCGGTGACGGCGCGACGACCAACTCGAACGTCCCCGTTGCAGCGGTCGGGATCACCGCCGCCACGGACATCAGCGGAGGGAACCGTCATACCTGTGTGTCGACCGACCGCATCCAGTGCTGGGCGCTCAACAACTACGGCCAGCTGGGCGACGGCACGGGCGTGAGCTCGCTGGCGCCGGTCGACGTGGTCGGCCTCGGCCCCGCCCTCGACCTCGAATCCGGCCCTCACCACACCTGTGCGATCTTCGCCGGCGCGGCAATCCGCTGCTGGGGCTGGAACGGCTCGGGTCAGCTCGGCAACGGCACCACGACGAACGCCGACGCCCCGGTGGTCGTGACGGGCTTCGCCTGAGCGAGGAGGCTCGGGGCGTCAGTCCCGGGCCGACCGGGCGTGCGACCGGAGGAACAGGTCGACGACCTGCTCGCCGAAGGCCGCGTCGACGTCGGGCTTGTCCATCAGGCTGGCGAACAGCAGGGGTCCGACCAGGATGGCGGTGGACCGGTCGACGTCCAGGTCGGCCGGCAGCCGGCCCTCGTCGATGCCGCGCTGCAACACCGACCCCAGCGCGTCCTCCTGGTGCTCCTCGAGGCGCTGCTCGAGCTCGGCCACCCCGTGCTCCTGGTTCCGCAGGGCCAGCAGGGCAGGCAGCACCCGCGCCCAGTCCGGGTCGGCGAGGACGTCGCACAACCCGGCGATGAACTGACGGAGTGCCGCCTCGAAGCCGAGCGCCGCGTCCGGGATCTGCAGCTGCGGCGCGCAGCGCTCGATCACCGCGATGACGACGTCGTCCCGGGTCGCCCAGTGCCGGTAGATCGTGGAGCGGGCGACGCCCGAACGGGCGACGATGGCGTCGATGGTGACGGCCGACGGCCCGCCCTCCACCAGCAGGTCGGTGGCGGTCCGCAGCACCGCGGCACGAGTCCGAGCGATCCGGGGATCGATGCGCCCCGATTCGGGACGTGACGCGTGTCTCACGTCGCGGGGCGGGGACTCGGCGGGCATGAACCGTACGATACCGTCTCGTACTGTTCTTCCCACGCCACCGTCACCCCCCAGGAACCCGATGACCACGACCACCCCCTCCGAACCGGCGGTCCACGCCGCCCCTCATGTCCACGCCGAGCTGGTCACCGATCCCCGACGGCAGCGGCTGATCCTCATCGCGATGTGCGGCGCGCTCATCGCCGTCGTGTCCTCGGTGTCCGGGCTCAACGTCGCCCAGCAGGACCTGGCGATCGACCTCGGCGCCTCGCAGAACCAGCTCCTGTGGGTGATCAACGGCTACACCATGGCGCTGGCGGCGCTGCTGCTGCCGATCGGTGCGATCGGCGACCGGTGGGGCCGCAAGCCGATCCTGCTCGGCGGCCTCGGGATCTTCATCGGCGCCAACGTGATGGGTGGGCTCGCCGGGAGCACCGAGGTGCTCCTCGCCGCCCGCATCCTCGCCGGCGTGGCCGCAGCGATGATCATGCCGGTCACCCTCTCGGTGATCACCTCCAGCTTCCCGGCCGAGCAGCGCGCCCGCGCCGTCGGCATCTGGTCGGGCTTCGCCGGTGCCGGCGGCATCCTGGCGCTCTTCGTCTCGTCGTTCATCGTCGACTACCTCACCTGGCCGTGGCTGTTCGCCATGCCCGTCCTCTTCGCCGTGATGTCGATGTGGCTGACCCTCCGGGCGGTCGGGAACTCCCGTGAGGAGCAGGAGGGCCGCTTCGACACGCTCGGCTCGATCCTCTCGGCCGTCGCCATCGGTGCGCTGGTCCTCGGCATCCACGAGGGTCCCGAGCGCGGCTGGTCCGACCCGCTCGCCGCGGGCGGCCTCGCGGTGGGCCTGCTCGCCATCCTCGCCTTCGTGGCGTGGGAGCTGCGGCAGACGCAGCCCCTGCTCGACATCCGGCTGTTCGCCCACCGGGGTCTGGCGGCGGGCTCGCTCACGCTGCTGATCGTCTTCGCGGTGATGTTCGGCGTCTTCCTGGTGCTCCCGCAGTTCACCCAGGCGGTGCTCGGCTACTCGGCCCTCAAATCGGCTGCGGCCCTGCTGCCGATGGTCGTCGTGATGATGCCGCTGTCGACGATGGCGCCTCTGATCGCCAAGCGGATCGGGACGCGCAACGTGCTCATGGCGGGCGTCGGGCTGTTCGGCGCCGGCCTGCTCCTCCTCGCCAGCATGGTGTCCGCCGAGGGCGGCTACCTGAGCGTCATCCCCGGCCTGCTCGTGCTCTCCGTCGGCATCGGCCTGTGCATGAGCCCCTCCACGACGGTGATCACCGAGTCCCTCCCCGTGGCCAAGCAGGGCGTCGCCTCCGCCCTGAACGACACGGTGCGGGAGCTCGGCGGGGCGATCGGCATCGCGCTCCTCGGATCGTTCGTGAGCAGCGGGTACCGCTCGAGCGTCTCCGGCACCACCGAGTCGCTGCCCTCCGGGCTGGCCCACCGGGTCGAGGAGGGGATCGGCGCCGCCTTCGCCGCCGCCAAGGACCTGGGCGCCGATGCCCCTCGCGTGCTCCAGGCGGCGAAGCTGGCGCTCGTCGACGGCTGGCAGGTGGCCATGTGGTTCGGCGTGGCGATGGCCGCCGCGACCTTCGTCTACCTGGGCGTGCGTGGCCCCCGCGCCAGCGACCTCCAGGCCGAGGACGCCCTCGACCACGACCTCGAGCTCCTCGACGCCTGACTCCACCCCGACGTTCGCGCGCCCATCCCGACATCGCGCTGATGAGCGCGCGAACTTCTTCGAGAAATCTGGTCGAAGCTGTCGATCCGGCCGGTGCCGTTCGTGGAGATGGTGTCGCCGGGTTCCACCAGCGGCACGAACCATCTCAACAGGAGGCATCAGCGATGAACCAGTACCTGCTCTCGGTGTGGCACGACGAGGACTACGAGCTCGACTTCAGCACCGACGAGGCCCAGCGCATGGTCGCCCAGGTCGGCGCCTTCAACGAGGAGATCGCCGCCAAGGGCATCGAGGTGTTCGCGGGTGGGCTCCACCCGGCCAGCTCCGCGACCGTGGTGCGGGCGCAGGGCGGCCAGGTCTCGATGACCGACGGGCCCTACGCCGAGTCCAAGGAGCAGATGGGCGGCTTCTGGGTGATCCAGGCCGAGGACATGGACGAGGCGCTCGAATGGGCGAAGAAGGCAGCCGCGGCCTGTGAGGGCCCTGTCGAGGTGCGCCCGTTCCAGGGTGAGTGACGACCTCGACGCCGTGTTCCGCCGAGAGGCGGGACGCTGCACCGCCACGCTCATCCGCATCCTCGGCGACATCGACCTCGCCGAGGATGCGGTCGGCGAGGCGTTCGCGATCGCTGCCGAGCGCTGGCCAGTCACCGGCATCCCGCCGAACCCCGGCGGCTGGATCACGACGACCGCCCGGAACCGCGCCGTCGATCGGCTCCGCCGGGAGTCGACGCGGGCCGAGCGGTACGTGGCAGCCCATCGGCTCCAGGAGGGAGACGACATGCCCACCGACGACCCGGACGAGCTGCACGAGCTCGACACCTGGACCGACGTGGTCACGGACGACCAGCTGCGGCTGATGTTCCTGTGCTGCCACCCTGCACTCGCTCCCGACGCCCAGGTGGCGCTGACCCTGCGGCTGCTCGGCGGGCTCGAGACGCCCGAGATCGCACGTGCCTTCCTGGTCCCCGAGTCGACGATGTCCCAGCGGATCGTGCGGGCGAAGCGCAAGCTCCGCGACAACCACGCCGCCTATCGGGTGCCGCCCGCCGCCGAGCTGCCCGACCGCGTGGCGGTGGTCCTGGCGGCGATCTCGCTGATCTTCACCGAGGGCCACACCGCCACGTCGGGCGACGACCTGGTCCGGAGCGACCTGTCCGCCGAGGCGATCCGCCTGGGACGACTGCTCGTCGAGCTGATGCCCGACGAGCCCGAGGCGCTCGGACTGCTCGCGTTGATGCTCCTGACGGATGCACGTCGCCCGGCCCGGGTGGGCCCGGACGGGTCGATGGTGCGGCTCGCCGACCAGGACCGGACGCTGTGGGATCCGGAGCTGATCCGCGAGGGCCAGGAGCTGGTCCGGGCGTGCCGTCGCCGCGGCGACCCGGGCCCCTTCCAGGTCCAGGCGGCGATCGCCGCGGTGCACGCTGCCGCAGCGAGCGCAGCGGAGACGGAGTGGCGTCGGATCGTGTCGCTCTACGACCTGCTCCACACGCTGCGACCCAACTCGGTGGTGGCGATGAACCGGGCGATCGCAGTGGCCGAGCTCCACGGTCCGGCGGCCGGACTCGCAGCGCTCGACGAGCTGGATGCGGAGCAGCTCGCGGGCTACCAGCCGTTCCACGCGGCTCGCGCCGACCTCCTCCGCCGGGCAGGTCGGTCCGAGGCGGCCTGCGCGGCCTACGACGTGGCGATCGAGCTGACGGACAACCACGCCGAGCGGGAGTTCCTCATCCGGCAGCGAGCGTCGGTCCGGCGGGACTGACGGCGCTCCCGTGGTTCCGGGTGGCGTCGTCGCGGGTACGGAACCACGGGACCGCCGACGAGGGGGCACAGTGCGAAGGGTCTTCGTCGAGGAGCAGGACGGCGAGTGGGTGGCGACCACCGACCACGGCTCCGAGGTGGCCCGGAGCGCCAACTGGGCCGACGTCTTCGCCGATGCGCACGCGTACGGACGGCTGGGCGGCCTGGTCGAGGACCCCATCGAGGTCCGGTCGCGCCAGCCGGACGGCAGCTGGCGCCTCGAGGCCCGCTATCCCGAAGGGTCGAGCCCGAGGCCGGTCAGTCGCCTCCGATGAACCCGACGGGGACCGCGGCCGCCTGCCACACCCTTCCGTCCTCCATGCTCTCGGTGAAGAGCAGCACGACACCCCACCCCCCGCCGGGGTTGCTCCAACGGACCTCACCCTCGAACGGTCCCAGCTCGCCGCCGCCGCTGCCGGTGACGACACCGGTGCCGAGGGGCTCGGTGCCGCCGCGTTCGAGGACGGCGACCTGGACGGTGCCCTCGAACGCTCGCGCTCGTCCCGAGAGCTGCAGCGGGTCGTCGATCGCGCCACCCGGCTGGGGGTCGTCGAGCACGATGTCGTCCGTCGCCGCCCCGAGCACCCACCAGTGGTCGTCGCTCATCCGCCGGACCAGCACCGTGGTCACGGGTCCCTGCTCCGTGGCTCGCACGTCCACCTCACCGGAGCGCTGGTCTCCCTCTTTGAGCTCGCCGACGAGGGGCTCGGCGAAACCGGCGAAGCCGGCGAACCCCCGGGCCGCCTCGACGGGGTCGGCGTAGCGCACGGCGCCGTCGGGGGCGGGCCACACCACGGTGGCCGCCTCCTCCGAGGTCAGCCCACCGGTGACCGCAGTGCTGGTCGGCGGCTCGGTCGTGGTGCTGGCGGGCACGGCGCTCGAGGTCGGTGCCGTGGTGGTCGTGCCCGGCGTGGTCACCTCGTCGTCGCCGTCCCGCACGAGCAGGAACACCACGACGCCCACGACCGCCAGCAGCGCGATGACGCCGATCGCCACCCGTGCCCCCGCCGGTCGTGCGTCCACATCGTCCTCGGCCATGTGCACCATGGTGCCCGCTCCGGGGCCGACGCGCCGGCAGGGTCGGATTCGGGTCCCGGGTAGGTTGCTCGGCATGTCCCCCGACGTCGACCCCCCGACCACGCGCGCCCAGGCGACCGACGACGCCGCGGTCCGCCTCGCCGAGGCGACGCGCCGCCTCGTCCGAGGGGTTCGGGTGACCCAGGTCGGCGGAGAGGCGCACGATCGTGCGCTGTCGCTCGTCGCCGAGGCCGCGGCACTCCTCGAGTCGGAGGTGACCGACGGGCCGATGTGGCAGACCGGCCTCACCTCGTTCGACCAGTTCGACCTCGCCGCCGAGCCCACCTCGGTGTTCCCCTACTCGCCGGCGATGGGACGCCGGAACCCGATGTCGCCAGTCGTCGACCTGGAGGTGGGAGAGGACAAGGTCGTGCGCGGCACCGTGACCTTCACCGAGCAGTTCAACGGGCCGCCGTTCGACACGTGCCACGGCGGCATCATCGCGCTCGTCTACGACGACCTCATCGGCCTGGCGGCGATGATCGCGGCGGGTGGCGGCATGACGGCGCGGCTCACCGTCGACTACCGCCGGCCCACCCCGATGTTCCAGCCGATCACGCTCTCGGCGTGGCTCGACGACGTGGACGGCCGGAAGCTCCTCGCTCGCGGCGAGATGCGCCACGACGGTGAGCTGCTCTCCGAGGCCCAGGGCCTGTTCGTCCGCCCCACCGGCTTCCCGCCGGGCACCGCCACCGGCTGACGGCCCGCGTCGAGGGGGCCGTATCCTCCCGTGCATGGTGGAGGAGACCCGCAGGAGGATCGCGATCGTGACCGGTGCCGGCCAGGGCATCGGGAGGGCGATCGCCCAGAAGCTGGCCACCGGCGGTGCCACCGTCGTGGCGACCGATCTGGACGAGGGCACGGCGAGGGCGACCGCCGAGGAGCTCGGGGGCGACGCGCTCGGCCTCCACACCGACGTGACCTCACGCGACTCGGTCGACCGCATGGTCGAGCACGTCACCGACCGGTTCGGGCGGATCGACGTGCTCGTGAACAACGCGGGCTGGGACGTCAGCTCGCCGTTCGTGGACTCGGACCCGGCGGACTGGGACCGCGTGATCCAGATCAACCTCTACGGCGTGCTCCACCTGTGCCACGCCGTGCTGCCGGTCATGGCGGCGCAGGGAACCGGCGCCGTGGTGAACCTCGGGTCGGATGCCGGGCGCGTGGGCTCTTCTGGTGAGGCGGTGTACTCGGCGGCGAAGGGAGGGATCATCGCCTTCACCAAGGCCACGGCGCGCGAGATGGCGAGGCACGGCGTGCGCGTGAACTGCGTGTGCCCCGGGCCCACCGACACCGCGCTCTTCGCGTCGATGGGCGGCGACGACCCGAAGCTGCGCGAGGCACTGATCCGCGCCGTGCCCATGCGACGCCTGGCCCGCCCGGAGGACATCGCCAACGCGGTCGCGTTCTACGCTTCCGACGACGCGTCGTTCATCACCGGTCAGACCGTCAGCGTGAGCGGCGGGCTCACGATGAGCTGAGGGGCCTCAGCCGGCGAGGACCTCGTCGAGCGTCACGGCACGCCCCTCGTCGATGGACCGGTGCGCCGCCACGCCGACCGCCACGGAGAGCAGGCCGTCCTGCAGGCTCACCCCTGGCGCCGAACCGGCACGGCACGCCGCGATGAAGTCGAGGTGCTCGAGGTAGCTCGAGCCGTGGTGGAAGCCCTCGTAGCGGACGCGGTCGTCGTGGACGGTCTCGGTCCTGACGCCCGGGCGGCCGTCCGTTCGGAGGCCGGTCCGCAGCGTCGAGTCGGGGAGGAAGGCCTCGAGCTTCCCGGTCACGCCGACGGCCACCAGCTCCTCCTGGTGGGTGCTGCCCTCGGCGAACATGCAGAGGTCGAGGAGCGCCCGCGCCCCGCTCGCGTAGTCGACGATCACGAACGCGTTGTCGAGGATGTCGGGGACCTCGCCGTCGTACATCTCGTCGAGGTGGTTGACGTCCTGTGCGCCCGAGGCCATGACGCGCACGGGCTCCGACCGGAGCACGTGCGTCATCAGGTCGAAGAAGTGGCAGCACTTCTCGACGAGGGTGCCGCCCGTGTTGCGGTTGAACCGGTTCCAGTCGCCGACCTTGGGGAGGAAGGGGAACCGGTGCTCCCGGATCGCCAGCATCTTCACGTCGCCGACGACCCCCTCGTGGACCGCCCGCGTCAGCTCGGCCACCGGCGGCATGTACCGGTACTCGAGTCCGACCCACACGACGCCGGGGTGGTCCTCGGCGGCTTCGATCACGCGGCGGCAGTCGGCGACGGTCGTGCACAGCGGCTTCTCCACGAGCACGTCGATGCCTGCCGCCAGCACGTCGCCGAGGACGTCGACGTGGGTCGAGTTGGGCGTCGACACGACCACGGCGTCGCAGAGCCCGCTCTCGAGCAGGGCCCCGTGGTGGTCGAACTCGGCGATTGAGGGCCGGCCGTCGACGCCGTCGAGGCCGCTGAACGCCTTCGCCAGCTCCCGCGACTCGGTGACCGGATCGGCGATGGCCGTGACCTCGGCGCCGTCGATCGCCGCGATGTTGAGCATGTGCTCGATGCCCATCATCCCGGACCCGATGATCCCGTAGCGGAGGGTCCCGGTCCGGTCGGTTGCCATCCCGTCGACGCTCCTCGACCTCGGGGCGCCCGTGTGCCGTTCGCCGCGCACGCAGTCTACGGTGCGGCCGGACGCGGTCCGCGGGGAGGTCGAGGTGCACGAGGTGGGCTCGGGAGCTGACGGGAACCTGGTGGACGGCACGCCCCGCCGGCTCGGGACCTCCGGGCTCGTGTCGGGTCCGCTGGCGCTCGGCACGTGGCGCTTCGTGCATGCGGACGTCACCGAGGCGACCCGCGTCGTGGAGGCCGCGCTCGACGCAGGGATGAACCTCGTCGACACCGCGGACGTGTACGGCCTCGACTGGGGTGGCTCGGGGTTCGGGGCCGTCGAGGAGTTCCTCGGCGAGGTGCTGCGGCGGTCACCGGCGCTCCGTGACCGGATCGTGCTGGCGTCGAAGGGCGGCATCCGTCCGCCGCTGCCATACGACTCGAGCGCCGGGTCGCTGACCGCAGCGTGCGACGACTCGCTCCGCCGGATGGGGGTGGAGGTGATCGACCTGTACCAGGTCCACCGCCCGGACCTGTTCACCCATCCCGCCGAGGTCGCCGGAACCCTCGCCGCGCTGCGGGCTGCGGGGAAGATCCGGGCCGTCGGCGTCTCCAACCACACCGTCCAGCAGACGGAAGCGCTCCACTCCCACCTCGCGGAGGCGGGCGTGCCCCTGGCGACGACGCAGCCCGAGCTCTCGGTCGCCCACCTCCGGGCGCTGCGCGACGGCACCCTCGACGTCGCCATGCGAGAGGATCTCGGGGTGCTCGCGTGGAGCCCGCTGGCGGGCGGTCGAGTGGTGACGGGGGAGGGGCTGCGACCCGAGCTGCTCTCGGTGCTCGATCGGCTGGCCGAACGGGAAGGCGTCGACCGGGCCGCCGTGGCGACCGCCTTCGTGCTCGCCCACCCGAGCCGGCCGGTGGCGATCGTCGGCTCGCAGCGCCCCGAGCGCCTGGCCGCTGCGAGCGTGGCCACGACCGTCCGCCTCGACCGCAACGACGTGTACGACCTCGTCGAGGCCGGCGAAGGCGTGCCGCTGCCATGAGCAACCCCGTGGAGATCGCGTGGTTCTCGGCGCTGTGCGACGACGACTACGAGTTCCTCGGGGTGCCGGATCCGGCGCTGCGGAGCACGTGGGAGCATTGCCGGGACATCGTCCTCGACGCCGAGCGTGGTGGCTTCGACACGATCCTGCTGCCGTCCGGCTACGACCTCGGCATCGATGCCGTCGCGTTCGCCGGTGGGGTCGCGCCGCTCCTCCAGCGGCTCGGTCTCCTGGTGGCGGTGCGGTGCGGCGAGATGTGGGTGCCGCAGCTCGCCCGCCAGCTGGCCACGATCGACCAGCTGCTCGGCGGCCGGCTGGCCGTGAACATCATCTCCAGCGACCGGCCCGGCGAGACCCTCGACTCGGTTCCGCGCTACGACCGCACGCTGGAGGTGATGACGGCGCTGCGCACGCTCCTCGGCGGCGCCCGGCTGGAGCAGCACGGCGCGTTCGTCGACCTCGACGTGGAGGCACCTCGCGCGCGGACGGTGTCCGGTTCGTGCCCGCCCTTCTACTTCGGCGGCCTGAGCGACCCGGCACGCGACGTGGCGGCCCGGGCGGCGGACGTCTACCTGATGTGGCCCGACACCATGCCCGCCGTCGAAGCGATCATCGCCGACCTCCGGTCGAGGGCCGCGCGGCACGGTCGCTCGCTGCGGTTCGGCTACCGGGTCCATGTGATCGTGAGGGAGACCGAGGCGAAGGCACGGGCTGCGGCGGCCCGGTTGGTGAGCCGGCTCGACGACGAGGAGGGCCGGCGGATCCGGGAGCGCTCGCTCGACAGCGCCTCCGCCGGCGTCCGTCGCCAGGCCGAGCTGCGCGAGGGCGCCACGGACGACGGCTACGTCGAGGACCACCTCTGGACCGGCATCGGGCGGGCCCGGAGCGGCTGCGGCGCGGCCATCGTGGGCGACCCCGACCAGGTGACGGCGAAGCTGGAGGCGTACCGGGCACTGGGCATCGAGTCGTTCATCCTGTCGGGCTACCCGCACCGCGACGAGTGCGACCTGTTCGCCCGCTACGTGCTCCCCAACCTGGACCACGCACCGCTCTTCGTCCCAGCGGGCGCTCAGCGCCCTTCGTAGAACTGCTGGTACCAGCGCCGGAACTCGGCGATCGGCCCGTCGCCCTTCACGAGCAGCGGTCGCTCCCGAAAGATCTTGTCCCGCCAGATGGGCACGTCGGCGTCGAGCCCGTGCTCGCCCACCACGCCGGTGATGATGTCGTCGGCCGCCGACTCCAGCGCCAGCGGGAGGTGGAAGTGCCAGAGCAGCCGGACATGACGACGGTCGATGGGGGTGGTGGCGGTGAACACCGTCATCATCCCGGGCACGCGGAGCAGCGCCAGACCGGGACCCCACGTGAAGCGCGTGAAGGTCAGGTCCTCGGCGGCGAACCGCTCCACCACGGTGGAGAACGGGCCGTCGGTGGTGAACTGCGAGGTCGAGTCGTCGAGCGCCTCCCGGCCGTGCACGAAGTGGAAGTGCGTGTAGTCGACGTTGTTCTCCGCCATGTCCTGCAGCGACGCCACGAGCTCCGATCGGAACACCTTCGCGTCGGTCCACGACGGGTCGTCGACCTCGTCCACCCGCGGCACCTCGTACTGCGGTGCGGCGCCTCCGGCGTGGAACCAGAAGAGCACCATCCCGTCCTGCTCGACCACGGGGTAGGACTTCACGCAGGCGCGGGAGGGGATCCGCGTGTCGCTGTAGGGGATCTCGACGCACTCGCCGCTGCCCGCGAACCGCCACCCGTGGTACGGGCAGGTGAGGGTGTCCTCCTGCACGTGCCCGCCGCCCAGGTGGGCGCCCATGTGCGGGCAGTGCGCGTCGAGGACCCTGACCTCCCCGTCGGAGCCTCGGTACGCGACCAGCTCGCGTTCGACGGCGACGAAGGGGAGCACCCCGCCGACCTCGAGGTCCGTCGAGGCGGCCGCGGCGAACCAGCCATTCGGCACGGGCGGCGGCGCGGGCCGATCGATCAGCTCATAGCCGAGGGCCTCGGGTGCCGGCGGTGCCGGGCGACCCTCGTCGTGGGCGCCGGGCGCCCCGGAGCTCCGGGGGATCACCGAGTCCCAGACCCGCTTCATGGTGAGCTCGACGCGCTCGTCGGTCGTCTCGGTCATCGCAGTGCTCCCCCGTGCTCGTACGTGTCCGCCCTCGGACCACCGCGGTCACCCGGCCATCGGGAGCCGCCGATGGTGTCGGCGTGGGGCCAGAACCCCTCGGGGTCGAGTGGACCCGCCAGTGTGATCTCCCGGGCGGTGTGCCGTGTGGTCACGAGCTCGGCGGTGGCGTCGCCCGTCGTCGGCAGCAGTGCGGTGTAGGGATCCCACGGGCTGTCCCGGAGGACCAGGTGGCCGTCCAGCGTCTCGGTGCACGTGCGCACGCCCGCCGACCGCACCTGCACGACGTGAGGTGGGTAGTCGTAGGCGCGCTCCGCGCCGCCCACCGCCCGCGACACCTTGATCCACCACTCGTGCTCCTCGACCTCGGCGCCGTCGTGGTCGGGGTCCCCGGCCGCGACGGACCGCACCGCGCCGTCGTAGGAGAGGAACGTGTGGCCCTGGTGGGTGCAGCTGGCGTGCACCTCGTCGCCCAGCCGGAAGTACCGGACGTCGCAGGGGAACTTCGGCTGGCCGTTCGTCTCACGGCTGACGAACACGGCGGCTTCCTGGTCGATGCCGATGCCGAGGCAGTACATGCCGTCGATGCCCTGGTAGGTGGCGGGGATCTTCGTGCTGACGCCGTGCTCGGGCTCGCCGTGGACCGGGACGCAGTAGATGCCGATCTGGACGATCGGTTCTCCCCACGGTTCGAGTCCCGGTGGCAGCAGGGCAGCGACGTGCGCCTCGCTGGTGGGGTAGCGGAGCACGAGCTTGGGGCGGCCGGCGACCTCGCCGGGCGCCGTCATCGGCCGTGCGGCAGGCGCTGCGGTGGCGTCGTTCATCGGTGGGACCTCCGGGTTCGCGGCAGGTGGGCATCGACGACCGCGTCGAGCGCTCGATCGAACAGCGCGTCGACGTCGACCGGCTCGGCCATCGCCGCACGGGTCGCGTCGCTCAGGCCGGGGTGCCGCACGGCGTCCCAGAGGGCGTCGGCTCGCAGCGCCGGCGGCACCCGCTCGTTCGAGCGCCACGCCATCACGAGGAACCCCGCGATGCAGGCGAGGATCGAGCGGAGCGCGTCGCGCGCCTCGTCGCCGCGCACCCCGGAGGCCTCGAGCTCCGCAGCGAGGACCGCCTCGAGGGGCAGCTCCAGCAGCGTCGTCGCGCCGACCTGGCTGGCGAGCGCCGTGACGTTCCGATGGGCGAGGGCGTTCCGCCAGATGTTGCGGGCCGCGCTCGCCACCCGTTCCCCGGGGGTGTCGCCCCGGACCTCGGACGTCGCCTGGCGCGCTGCCTGGCGCTGGATCAGCGCCAGCACCAGCTCGTCGCGGTTGCCGACGTGCCAGTAGATCGTCGTGGTCGTGACGCCGAGGTCGGCAGCGAGCTTCCGCATCGTGAGCGCCTGCGCCCCGTGCTCCTCCACCAGCGTGAGCGCCCGGTCGATCACGTCGTCGCGGTCGAGGCCTGCGTGGCGGGTCGAGCTCCGGCTGGTCGTGGCAGGCATCCGCATCCCCCCGTCGCGGGCCTTGGGGGGGTGGGCGACGTCTGTAACAGTGTCCAAGAGTCTTGCACACCGTACAAGACCGACCAAGGGGGAACCATGCCCGATCCGTTCGAAGGGGTCGACACCAGCAACGCCCCGTACGTCATCGTGTCCTCCGACACGCACGCCGGGCTGCAGGTGGAGGAGTACCGCGAGTACCTCGACCCGCAGTTCCACCCGGAGTTCGACGAGTGGGTGGTGGAGCGCCACCAGCACCGTCGCCTCGTGGAGGAGGTGAACGGCGAGTACGTCGAGCGGTGGGAGCGCGAGAACGCCGAGGGCCTGCGCGGCGCCTACGACCCCGACGTCCGCGACAAGGAGCTCGACGCCGACGGCATCGCCGGCGAGGTCATCTTCGCGGACGGCGACTCGGTGACGGGCCAGGAGTCGCCGCCGTTCGGCGCCGGCTTGGCGGCCGGCCAGATCACGGACCCGGCGCTCGCGTTCGCCGGGGCCCGAGCGCACAACCGGTGGCTCGTCGACTTCTGCGCGACCAACCCGGCTCGACGCGCCGGCGTCGCGCTCGTGCCCATCATCCACGGCATCGACGAGGCGGTCCGCGAGATCGAGAGCCTGGCCGGGAAGCCGGGGATCAAGGGCGTCATGATCCCGACGATGTGGCACGACCACCCGTCGTACGGCCACCCCTCGTACGAGCCGATCTGGGCGGCGTGCGCCGAGGCCGGACTCGTCGTGCACACCCACTCCGGGGAGGGGGACTGGCCCGCCTACAACGAGAACCTCGCGCAGTTCGTGCTCGAGGTGCCCTTCTGGACGCACCGTCCGCTCTGGCAGCTGCTGCTCTCCGGCACGTTCGACCGGTTCCCGAACCTCCGCTACGTCCCCGTGGAGTGCGGGTCGTGGTGGCTCGGGGATCTCCTGTGGAAGGCCGACACGACCTTCGGGGCGAACCCCAAGGTGAAGAAGCTGAACTCGCGCACCAAAGGGCTCATCCAGCGCCTGCCGTCGGAGTACATCGGGACGAACGTCTTCATCGGCGCCTCCACGATGAGCCGAGAGGAGCTGCGGCGCCGCCATCGCAACGGCATCGACGCCCTCATGTGGGGGACCGACTACCCGCACCCCGAGGGCTCGTGGCCCCACACCGTCGAACGGCTCGAGACCGACTTCCGCCAGGTGTCGATCGAGGACACCCGACTGCTGCTCGGTCTGAACGCCGTGCGCTGCTACGACCTCGACCTGCCCGCGCTCGAGGCGATCGCCGGCGAGGTGGGCCCGACGCCCGAGCAGCTGCACCAGGATCCCGAGCTGCGCACACCCCCCGGCGCGATCCGCGAGGCGCGCTGGTGGTTCGACGACTACGGCATGGAGTGGAGGGGCTGACGATGAGCGATCCGTCGGAGCTGCCGGCCATCGAGCTGGACGGTGCAGTCGCCGTCGTCACGGGTGGAGCGGGCGGCATCGGCCGGGCGATCGCCACCGCCCTCCTGCGCCGCGGGTCGGACGTCGTGATCGGCGACGTCGAGGAACCGGTCCTGGACGCGACCGTCGCCGAGCTGGCGCCGCTCGGCAAGGTGACCGGCGTCCGGACCGACGTCAGCGACGAGGACTCCGTGCGAGCCCTCGCCGACCGGACCTGGGCCGAGCACGGCCGCTGCGACCTCGTGTTCCTGAACGCCGGCGTGACCTCCGGGGGCGGTGGCCTGCCGTGGCAGCAGGAGCCGAACGACTGGCGGTGGTGCTTCGGCGTCAACGTGTTCGGGGTCGGCATCGGCGCCGCGGAGTTCGTCCCGCGGATGATCGAGTCGGGTCGACCGGGGCAGGTGGTGGTCACGTCGTCGGGTGACGGCGGGTTCGCCCCGGTGGCGACGGCGTCGGTGTACGCCGCGTCGAAGGCTGCGGTCAGCTGCTTCACGGAGGCGCTCGCCCTCAACCTGATCCGAGAAGGCTCCGCCATCCGGGCGTCGGTTTTCTACCCGTCGGGTGGGCTCATGGACACCGGGCTCTACACCGCGGCGCGCAACCGGCCCGAGCACCTGCAGCGTCGAGGCGGCGGCACCGGCCGCACCGGGTTCACGTTCGACCAGTTGAAGGCGCGGGTCGCCGAGGCGACCGGTCGCGAGCCGGCCGTGGCCGACATCGGCGAGCTCGGCGAGCTCGCCGTGGAAGGGGCGCGCACCCGTCGCTTCGTCATCGCCCACGACCTCGACGCGACGGCCGAGCTCCTCCACCGCCGGGCCGACGCCATCGGGCGCGGCGAGCTGCCGCCCCAGCACCGCCTCGGGGTGTAGGCAGCCTGAGCGGACGGGACGTTCGGCCCTGTCCGATGGGTCCCCCTCCGTCCACGATGGAGGAGAACCCGGAGATCGAGCCCATGCTCTACCGCACGACGTCCTTCCGCTGTGGCGGCCACCAACTCGTCTACGACCAGTACGGCACGGACGGCCCGCTGCTCGTCTACCTGCACGGGCTGCTGCTCGACTCGGACCTCAACCGGGGCCTGGCGGCGGCGATCGCCGAGCGGGGCCACCGGGTCGTGCTGCTGGACCTCCTGGGCCACGGTCGGAGCGACCGGCCCACCCACGCGTCGTCGTACCGGATCGACAGCTACGCGGAGCAGGTCATGGGGCTGCTCGACGAGCTCGGCGCAGAGCGGGCGGTCCTCGGAGGGTTGTCGCTGGGCGCGAACGTGAGCCTCTTCGCCGCGGCGCAGCACCCCGAGCGGGTGTCCGGCCTCGTGCTGGAGATGCCGGTGCTGGAGTGGGCGGTCCCGTCCGCGGCGCTGCTCTTCTCGCCGATGCTGTTGATGGCCCACTACGCCCGCACGCCGCTGCAATGGGTCAGCCGGCAGCTGCGCCGGTTGCCGCCTTCACCGTTCCCGGCCCTCGACAGCCTCGTCCACGCCGGCGCCACGCCGCCCGAGGTGATGGCCGCGGTGCTGCACGGCGTCCTGGTGGGCCCGGTCGCTCCGACGATGGAGCAGCGTCAGGCGCTCGCGGCGCCGGCGTTGATCCTCGGTCATCGCTACGACCTCATCCACCCGTTCGACGACGCCGCCAACCTCCTGCGCCAGATCCCCGACGCGACGCTCCTCCGCGCCCACTCGCCGGTCGAGCTGCGGCTCCGCCCGGCTCGCCTGACCGAGGAGATCGTCGCGTTCCTCGACCGCGTGGCCGACCGGACGGCGTGGGACCGGGCGCCGTCCGAGGCTCCGCCGGTCCGACGAAGGTCCGACGTCGGCTGAGCTCGGGACGAGATGCCAGCATGCAGGGCATGAGCTCCGAATGGTGGCGGTCGACGACGATCTACCAGGTGTACCCCCGGTCCTTCCGGGACTCGAACGGTGACGGCATCGGCGACCTGCAAGGGATCATCGAGCGGCTCGACCACCTGGTCGACCTTGGCGTCGGCACGCTCTGGGTGTCGCCGTTCTTCGCCAGCCCGCAGGTGGACTTCGGCTACGACGTCAGCGACTACTGCGACGTGGCGCCCGAGTACGGGACGCTCGACGACGCGCAGCGCCTGATCGACGAGGCGCACCGGCGTGGCCTGCGGGTCCTGTTCGACCTGGTCCTCAACCACAGCTCCGACCAGCATCCGTGGTTCCTCGAGAGCCGGTCGTCGCGCGACAACCCGAAGGCCGACTGGTACCTCTGGCGCGACGGTCGCGGCGCGGACGGTCGCCGGCGGCCCAACAACTGGCGGTCCGTCGCCGAGATCACGTCGGGCTGGCAGTGGGGCGAGGAGCGACAGCAATGGTTCCTCGCGTCGTTCCTCCCGTGCCAACCGGACCTGAACTGGCGGAACCCCGACGTGCGGGACGCGATGTTCGACGCCGTCCGCTACTGGCTGGCCCGGGGCGTCGACGGCTTCCGCCTCGACATGTTCGGCGACATCATGAAGGACCCGACCTTCGCCAACCTGCGGCCGAAGGTGCGCATGGTGAGCGGCCTCCCTCGGCTCTGGGACCGGACGCCCATCCAGAACACCGACGACAACGTCACGCTGGCGCTCCAGCTGCGTGACGTGTGCCGCGAGTTCGACGAGGTGGGCGAACCGGTGGGCGACGGGCCGGAGGCATCCGACCGGGAGCGCATCCTGCTCGGTGAGGTGTTCGGCCCTGCCGACTCGCTCCGGCGCTACCTCGCCGACGGTCGCGGCCTCCAGCTGGTGTTCCTGTTCGACTTCCTCACGTTCCGCTACGACCCGCAGTGGTTGATCGACCGGATCGTCGAGTTCGAGACGGCGTTCCCGCACCCGGCGGCCCCGACCTACGTCCTCGAGAACCACGACCGGACACGCCTGATCGACCGCGTGGGCGGCGATCTCCGCAAGGCGCGGGTCCTCGCCACGCTGCTGCTCACCCTGCGGGGGGTCCCGACGCTCTACCAGGGCCAGGAGATCGGGCAGGGCAACACCTACATCCCCCTCGCCGACGCGAAGGACCCCATCGTCGCCACCTACTTCCCGTGGCTGCCCGAGTCCGTGAACCGGCGCCTCGGCGAGCGCCTCAACCGCGACGAGGTCCGCACCCCGATGCAGTGGGACGCCTCGGCGAGCGCAGGCTTCACGGAGCCCGGCGTTCCGACCTGGCTGCCGCTCAACGACGACCGGGCCACCCGCAACGTGGCCGACCAGCGCGAGGATCCCGAGTCGCTGCTCGCCCTCTACCGGTCGCTCCTGCGGACCCGGCACGAGCACCGGGCGCTCCGGCTCGGCCGGCTCGACCTCGTCCCCGGCGCGCCGAGCGGCTCCGTGGCGTGGCTGCGCAGCGACGGCGACGAGCGGATCCTGGTGGCCGCCAACTTCACCGACGGCCCGCTCGCCGTGCCGGCCGGTGGCGCCGGTGGCACGCTGCTCGTCGGAACCGACGCCGGGGTGCGGATCGCCCACGACGACGGCGCCACCCTCGGCGGCGCGCCGAGCATCGACCTCCCGCCCCACACCGCGGCGGTCGTCCTGCTCCCGGGAGGCGCGTCCGACCCGACGCCGTGAGGTTCAGCGGCTGATGACCACCTTCAACGCCTTGGTCTCTGCCGCGCGCCCGAAGGTGTCGTAGGCCTCCATCATCTGGTCCAGTCCGAAGTGGTGGGTGGCGAACCGCTCCGCGGGCAGCTTGTGCTGCTCGACGAGCTTGAGGAGCATCGGCGTGGTCGTGGCGCTCACCAGGCCGGTCGTGATCGCGACGTCCTTGATCCACAGGTCCTGCAGCGCGAGCTCGGCGGGCTTCCCGTGGACGCCGACGTTCGCCACGGTCCCGCCCGGCCGGACGAGCTCGGTGCACATGACGAACGTCGACGGGATCCCCACCGCCTCGATCGCCGTGTCCACCCCGAGGCCATCCGTCATCGCGAGCACCTCCTCCTTCCAGGACGAGCTGCTGCTGTTGACGCCGTCGGTGGCCCCGAAGCCGCGTGCCTGGTCGATCCGGTTGTCGTCCAGGTCGATCGCGATCACCCGTGAGGCGCCGTACAGGCCGGCGGTCATGATCGCCGCGAGGCCGACGGGGCCGGCGCCCACCACGGCGACGACGTCACCGGGCTCGACCCGCCCGTTGCGGACGCCGATCTCGAAGCCGGTCGGGAGGATGTCGGACAGCATGACCGCCGCCTCGTCGGTCACGCCCTCGGGCAGCTTGTGCAGCGAGCCCTCGGCGAAGGGCACCCGCACGAGCTCCGCCTGGGTGCCGTCGATCAGGTGCCCGAAGATCCACCCGATCCCCGCTGTGCCCTCCTCGTCGAGGCAGTGGGCCGGTAGCTGCTCGTGGCAGTAGGAGCAGGCTCCGCACGACGAGATGCACGAGATGATCACGCGGTCGCCCACGGCGAGCTTGGTCACCGCGCTCCCCACCTCGGTGATCGTCCCGACACCCTCGTGGCCGAGGATCCGGCCCTCGCTCACCGCGGGCACGTCGCCCTTCAGGATGTGGAGGTCGGTGCCGCAGATGGTGGTGGTGTCGACCCTCACGATGGCGTCGGTCGGCTTGAGGATCCTCGGGTCCGGGACCTCCTCCCACGCCTTCTCACCGGGTCCGTGGTAGACGAGTGCCTTCACCGGCCGACCTCCTCGGGAGGCGACGCGAGTCAGGTCATCCGTCGCCCACGGTCATCCTCCTGCTCCACCACGGCGGTGGCAAGGGTGCTCCTCGCGGCGGCGGTGCCGTGGCGGAGCAGGGGATGACCGGGCCCTCCCTGAGGGAGGTCAGAAGGCGATGGCCCCGGAGGGCAGCGGCACGTCGACGATCGGCGGGAGCGGGACGATGAGGTCGCCGAGCCCGAGGATTCCGACGCCGGCGCCGTTGATGGTGAACGACGGGTCGGTGATCGTGATCGTCCGGGCGGAGAGGTTGAGCGTCGCGGCCTTGATGAGGACCGTCGACGGGATGATCACGTCGGGCTGCACCGTGGCGACCGGGATGCCGAGGCACGACAGCGTGACGGTCGAGGCCGGGATGCGGAGCTGCGGGATGTTCACGACGATGTTCGGCACGGTGACGATCGGGTTGGCCGGGTCGATCCGGATGCCGGGGATGGTCACGGTCGCTCCGACGATCTTCACGCCGGGCGGCTGGTACGCGACGTTGCAGAGCGGCAACGGGATGGTGGTCGCTGGCGGCCGCACCTCGATGGGCGGCAGCGGGATCGTCAGCGGCCCGAAGTCGATGCCGATGCCGCCACCCCCGACCGGAGGGGTCTGCGGGGCACAGGCGCTCGCAAGCGCGAGGACTGCGGCGATGGCGACGAGCGGCCCGCGAAGGCGGCGCGCCGTGCGGGTGCCACGCGTCGTGTCGGTCAGTACGTCCATGCCCGGTCTCCTCCGTCGATGCACCCCGATATCGCCCCTCGCTGGGGTCGGGGTGTTCCCGCTCGTACCCGCGGTCCGCGAGGACGAGACGGCCCGGGACAGGGGAGGGGTCCCCGTTGTGCCCTGGCGGATCGGGGCTAGGAGGCCGCCGCCACGTCGAGGTCCACGACGTACGGGAGGTGGTCCGAGAGCCGGAACCACTCCGCGCCGGGGGCCGCCCAGTCGGCGTCCGCCCGGTTCGGCACGAACGCCCGCAGCACGCGCACCGGTCCGTCCGCAGCCCGCAGGACGTCGTCGATCCTGATCCGTACGCTGAGGTCGCGTCGCTGCTCCCACGACACGCAGGAGGAGAGGACGTCGCACCCCAACCAGTTCGAGTCCTTCGGCCACCCGCTCGTGTAGCCGCAGCGCCGGACGTGCGCGGGGTCGGCGAGCAACGCGGCCATGGCGGCGGTGTCGCCCTCGGGGACGGCCGGACACGAGGCCGGCGACGCGGCCTCCGGCTCCAGCTCGGCGAAGGTGTCGACGAGGCGGTACGGCATCGGGTCGGTGGGCAGGTCACCCATGATCAGCCGGTAGGACGTGTCCAGGGGGTTGGCGTTGAGGTCGCCCGCCAGCACCCAGCGGCGCGCGTCGGTGGGGTCCTGCGCCGCGATCACCTGCCGGATCCGGCGGATCTGGTTGTTGCGCGACTCGGCCGACGCACCCCCGCCCGCGGTCAGGTGGGTGCCGTAGACCCGGAAGGCCCCGCCGGCGACGTCGAGGTCGGCCCACGCCAGCACCCGCCGCACCGTCGGGTCGAAGCAGGTGTCCCCGACGTGGGTGCCGCCGGCGCCCGAGGTGCCGACCGAGGTCTTCACCAGGATGGCGACGCCCTCCGCGCTGGGCTTCAGGTCGCACTCCCACGGGACGAAGACGGCCAGGGCGTAGTCGGTCGAGGGAAGGTCGAGCAGCGCCTGCACGTCGTCGGCCTGGGCCTCCTGCAGCACCAGGACGTCGGGTTGCAGCTGGTCGACCCGAGCGGCCCAACCGGCGTGCTCGCTGAACACGAGGCCGTCGGCCTGCGCGCCGAGCAGGTTGTAGGTCATCACCCGGAGCCCGTGCTCCGCCGGCTGCGGAGCGAGCGGTCCGGGCGCCGGCGACGCGGGCGACGGCGCGCAGCCGGCGAGCGTCAGCGCGATCGCCGCGCCGGCGGCCCACCTCGTCACACGCCGTCGTGCCATGCGCGTTCCCCCCCCTCTCGTCGACTGTACGCCCGCTGCCGTCAGCCTGCCGAGCCCGGCGGGTGCAGCGTGGCTCGCAGCGCGTCGAGGCCGGAGTAGCGGGGCCGCCACCCGAGCTCCTGCTCCGCCTTCGAGGTGTCGACGATCGCCGGGTGGGTCAGCGAGTCCGCCCACTCCGTGACCGGCGGACCGACGGGTGGCCACGGCACCCGGGACACCATCCGGGCGGCGCGCTGGGCGAGGCCGAGGGGGAGCGGCAGCGGAAGGAGCCCCAGCTCCCGGGCCACGTCGTGGGCGGTCAGCACCCCTGGCCCGGCGATGTTGTACGTCCCGGGCGGTCCGTCGCCGACGGTGCACAGCAGGAACGCCTGGCCCACGTCGTCCTCGTGGACGAACTGCAGGGGGAACGGCGGGAGCGGCACGGGGACCGGGACAGGGAGGTGTTCGACCGCCCCGACGGCGCGGCGTGCCAGCTCCTCCACTGCGGGAGGGAGCGCTGCCTTCCCGCCCACGGCGTGAGGACCCAGCACGACGGGCGGCCTGAGGACGTAGAGGTCCATCGAGGGGTGAGCCGCCGCTTCGGCCTGGAGGAGTGCTTCGAGCTCCGCCTTCTCCTGGGCGTAGAAGAGGCGCTCCGCCGGTCGCGTCGGGTCGTCCTCGGTGAGCTGCTCGGGGCGGTCGGCGTGGAAGCCGTAGGCGGCCACGGACGCCGCGTACACGAAGCGGCGGGCGCCCACCTCCGCTGCAGCCCGGAACGCGTTGAGCGTGCCGTCGATGTTGACCGCCCGTGTGCTCGGGTCCGAGGAGCTGCCGGTCACGAGGAAGGCGAGGTGGACGACCGCGTCGGCGCCGGCGAACGCAGCGAGAAGGGCGGCCGGGTCCCGCACGTCGCCCTGGCGGTAGGTCATCTTCGACCACCCGTGGTCGGCCGGGTCGAACGGTCGGCGGGCGATGCCGATGACCCCGGCGATGCGGTCGTCCTCCTCGAGCAGCGGGACCAGGCCGAAGCCGAAGGTTCCGGTCGGGCCGGTGACGGCGACCGTGAGGTGATCGGTGCGCCGGCTCATCCGGCGACGCCGCCGGCGAGGTACTTCAGCCCGGAGTCGGGCTGGACGGTCACGACGCGGTGGCCCGGGCCGAGCTCCCGGGCGAGTCGCAGGGCGGTGAGCAGGTTGGCGCCGCCGGAGGGGCCGGTCCACACGCCCTCGGACGTGGCCGCCTCGTGGGCCGTCGCGAACGCCTCCTCGGTCGACACCGACCGGACCTCGTCGAACGTCTCGGGGGTGATGTGCGGTGGGACGAACCCGACCCCGCCGCCCTCGATGCGGTGGGTGCCCGGCGGTCCGCCCGAGATCACCGGCGACTCGGAGGGCTCCACGATGACCCGCCGCAGCTCCGGCCAGCGCTCGCGGAGGACGCGGGTGACCCCGATGAAGCAGCCGCCGACACCGACGTACAGGCAGGCGGCGTGGGCCTCGCCCGGGAGCTGCTCCAGCACCTCCTCGCCGATGACCTGGTAGCCGTCGATGGCGTCGAGGTTGTGGAACTGGTCGGTGGCGAACGCGCCCTCCTCGGCGACGATCTCCTTCGCTCGCTGCATCATCGCCGGGATGAGCCCCGGGTGGACGCCGTCGGGGCTGGGCACGACGTCGAGGGTGGCGCCGAACGCCGCCATGGTGCGCAGCTTCTCCACGGCGAACGCGTCGGAGGTCACGATGCGCAGGGGGTAGCCCTTCACGGCGCAGACCATCGCGAGCGAGCTGCCGGTCGAGCCGCCGGTGTACTCCACGACGGTCTGCCCCGGAGCGAGCGCGCCCCGGCGCTCCGCCCCCTCGATCATGGCGAGCGCCATCCGATCCTTGTACGAGCCGGTGGGGTTGGCGCCCTCCAGCTTCACCCACACCTCGGCGGCGTCGTCGCCGGGCAGGCGGCTCAGGCGGACCAGCGGCGTGCCGCCGATCCCGGAGAGGGCTCCGGGGCGCGAGGTCAGGCCGCCCACTTGTGCACCATGGCCAGCACGGCCAGGAGCACCAGCGCGGTGTCGAACAGCGCTGCCGGGACGATGGTGCGGAGGGTGGCCGCCGCGGCGGCGTCGTCGCCCGCCGCCAAGGCGGCGATCCGACGGCGGGAGACCGGTGCGAAGACGGCGACGCCCATGACCCCGCCGATGACCACGACCGTGATCCCGACGGCGACGAAACCGGCGCTCCACGCCCAGTCACCTTCCAGCACGAGGAGCACCCCGCTGACGGCGATGAGGGCGCCAGCCACGTTGTAGTAGCGCTCGCCGAGCATGACGGTCGCCTCGGTCCAGGCCGCCGCGATCTCGCGGCGACCCTTCGCGAACCGGGGCGTCAGCACCAGCTGCACGAAGTTCGCCCCGAGCCACGCGCCGACGGCGGCGATGTGCACCAGGAGCAGCAGCGTGCGCGTCACGGCCGAAGTCTGCCCCGACAGCGACGCGCCCTGCCCGCGAAAACGTCAGGCCTGCGCGGCGCCGCTCGCCGCCGCCCCCTGCGCCACGTCGCCGTCGAGCTGCTCCCGGACGAGCGGCGCCACCTCGGACCCGTAGAGCTCGATGCCCTTCATGAGCAGCTCGTGGGGGAGCGTGCCGGCGCTGTACTTCAGGTCGAAGCGCGACAGGCCGAGCTCGCCCGTGACCCGGACGATCTTGGCGGCGACCGTGGCGGGGGAGCCCACGAACAGCGCGCCGTCGGGGTCGGCGGCGGCCTCGAACTGCGCCCGCGTCATCGGCAACCAGCCTCGCTCACGGCCGATGCGCGCCTGCATCGCTGCGTAGTGGGGCCACATCTCGTTCCGAGCTGCCTCGTCGGTCTCGGCCACGTAGCCCGGCGCGTGCACCCCGACGGGCTGGGTGCCGTAGCCCTGCTCGGCGACGGCGCGCTGGTAGAGCTCGACGAGGGGGGCGAAGCGGCGCGGCTCGCCGCCGATGATCGCGAGCATGAGCGGCAGGCCGTAGCGCGCCGCCCGCACGACGGAGCTGGGACTTCCCCCGACGCCGACCCACGTGGTGAGCGCACCGGTCTCGGTGGTCGGGTACACCGCCTGCTGGTGCAGCCCGGCACGGGTCCGTCCCGACCAGGTGACGGGTCGTTCGTCGCGCAGCTGCGCGAAGAGCTCGAGCTTCTCCTCGAAGAGATCCTCGTAGTCGGCGAGCTCGTACCCGAACAGCGGGAACGACTCGGTGAAGGACCCGCGACCCAGGATGACCTCGGCACGACCGTGGGAGACCGCGTCGAGGGTCGCGAATCGCTGGAACACCCGCACCGGGTCGTCGGAGCTGAGGACCGTGACGGCCGAGCCGAGGTGGATGTTCGTGGTCCTCCCGGCGATGGCGGCCAGCACCACCTCGGGAGCGGAGACGGCGAAGTCGGCGCGGTGGTGCTCACCGACGCCGAAGAAGTCCAGGCCCAGCCGGTCGGCCAGGACGGCCTCCTCCACGACGTTGCGCAGCACCTGCGGCTGCGGCAGGGGTCGACCGTCCGCGTCGAACGTCACGTCGCCGAAGGTGTCGAGACCGAGTTCCGGTGTGGTGGCCACGGGGGCTCCTCCTCTGCTCCTCTGCGCGGCCGTCCGGCGGCGCCTCCCCTGCAACGTGGGTGATACGTCACCTATTCCGGAGTGCGGCGCGAGCGGGGTGGGTCGAGGGCTGCCTCGAACACCGCCGCCACGTCCTGGCCGTAGGTGAGGGCGGCGTTGCTGCCGACCTGCACCACGGACATGAGGAGGGACAGCATGATCGCCACCACGCCGTTGCCCATCACCGCCGGGTCGATGTCGGCGCGGACGGTACCGGCGAGCTGCTCGCCGCGGATCCGCTCGCCGACGGCCTTGCGGAGCTCGGCCAGGGCGGGGATCTCGAGGACCCGCTCGGTGACCTCGGGCTCGAGTCCGGCGAGCAGGCGGCGAGCGAGCGGGTGGTGGTCGAGCGCGGCCACGAGGGCGCCGATGAGCAGCTCGCGCCAGTCGACCTTGTGGGTCTCGGCGAGCACCGTGGTCACGCCCTCCTCGATGAGCGCTGCCGCGTCCTCGTCGACCGCGGCGAGGAACAGGGCCTCCTTGTTGGGGAAGTAGGCGTACGCGACGGTGCCGCCCACGCCGGCGTCGCGCGCGATGTCCGCCACGGACGTCGATCGGAAGCCCTCGCGACCGAAGCGGGCGATGGCGGCGCCCAGGATGGCCGCCCGCGTCTGGGCGCCGCGCGCCGTCATGCCGGTCCCCTCGGTGCTCATCCGTGGCAAGTGTAACAGAAATGAGTATTTGAGGAAATCACTCGATTCGTCTAGAGTGACGAGCAGAGCCAGGAGGTGGCAACGATGAGCGACATCGACCAGCGGACTCCCCCGACCCGAGCGATCCCCACCCGCCGTGTGAACTTCGAGGACACGCTTCGTGACCTCCCGAAGCACTTCGCCTCGGACGGCGACCTCATCCTCAGCCACCTCGCCGCGGCGTTGTCGGCGGTCTTCCCCGACGGCGAGGACTTCTTCGTGCGCTCGGTCCGCCACTACCGCGACCAGATCACCGAACCGGAGCTCAAGCGGCAGGTGTCCGGGTTCATCGGGCAGGAGGCGGTCCACGGGCGGGAGCACCGGGCGCTCAACGACCGGCTGGCCGAGCTCGGCTACCCGACGAAGCGCTTCGAGCGGATGACCAAGCGATCGCTGCAGTTCCGCGAACGGGTCATGCCGGCCAGCTCGAACCTGGCGGCGACCGCCGCGCTCGAGCACTTCACGGCGACCCTCGCCGAGCTGCTGCTCAGCGACGAGAGCGCCCGCAGCTCGTTCGGCCACGACGGGATGCGGGACCTCTTCCTGTGGCACGCCCTCGAGGAGTCGGAGCACAAGGCGGTCGCGTTCGACGTCTACCGAGCCGTCGGTGGCACCGAGCGCATGCGGACGCTCACCATGACCATGTTCCAGGTCATCTTCGTCGTGGCGATCACCGGTGCGGTGGTGACGTCGCTCCTCGGGGACCGCGAGACCTACCGTCGCGGCGTGCTCCGCGCGAGCTGGCGGCGCTTCCGGAAGGAGCCGATCGTGCAGCCCGAGGTCTGGCGGCGACTCCGCGAGTACAACCGGCCGGGCTTCCACCCCAACGACCGCGACACCGAGGAGCTGGTGCGCCGCTGGCGCGAGGAGCTGTTCGGCACCGCAGGGTCGTTGACCGATCTGCTCACCGGTTCGGCAGCCTGAGGAGATGGGCCCCGAGGAGATGGACACGGAGCACCTCGACGTGCTGATCGTCGGCGCCGGGCTGTCCGGCGTGGGCACTGCCCACTACGTGCAGGAGAAGTGCCCGTGGGCGACGTACGCGGTCTTCGAAGCGCGCGACGCGATCGGGGGGACCTGGGACCTGTTCCGCTACCCGGGCATCCGCTCCGACTCCGACATGTTCACCCTCGGCTACTCGTTCCGGCCGTGGGACGGCGAGAAGACGATCGCCGACGGCGCGTCGATCCTCCGCTACATCCGTGAGACGGCGAGGGAGTCGGGCGTCGACCGCGCGATCCGCTTCCACCACCGGATCGTCTCGGCCGACTGGCGGAGCGACGAGGCCCGCTGGCACGTGACGGCGGAGCGGTCCGACACCGGGGAGACCGTCCAGCTGACCTGCGGGTTCCTCTTCTCCTGCAGCGGCTACTACCGCTACGACCGCGGCTACCTCCCGGACTTCCCCGGGATGGACCAGTTCGGCGGCACGCTCGTGCACCCGCAGGCGTGGCCCGAGGACCTCGACCACACCGGCAAGCGGGTCGTCGTGATCGGGAGCGGGGCCACGGCGATCACCCTGGTGCCCTCCCTGGCGAAGGACGCCGCGCACGTGACGATGCTCCAGCGCTCGCCCACCTACATCGCGTCGCTGCCGGAGAAGAACCCGGCCGCCGAGGTGCTGCGCAGGGTGCTCCCGGCGCGCCTCAGCGGGCCCGCGGTCCGGTGGATGCTCGCGCTCGGCACGCAGGCCACCTACCGGATCAGCCGCCGGTGGCCGGGTCTCGTGAAGCGGGCCCTCCGCAAGGGGCTCGAGCGGGAGCTGCCGCCGGGCTACGACATCGACACCCATTTCACCCCGACCTACGACCCGTGGGACCAACGCCTGTGCGTCGTCCCCAACGGCGACCTGTTCCGGGCGATCCGCTCGGGCCGGGCCTCCGTGGTCACCGACCGGATCGAGACGTTCACACCCGACGGGCTGCGGCTCGAGTCGGGCGACGAGCTGCAGGCCGACGTCATCGTGACGGCCACCGGGCTCGAGCTGCTGTTCCTCGGTGGCATCGAGCTGACCGTCGACGGCGTGGCGGTCGACGTGGCCTCGCGGCTCACCTACAAGGGGATGATGCTCGAGGGTGTGCCCAACTGTGCCCTCGCCATCGGCTACACGAACGCCTCGTGGACGCTGAAGTGCGACCTCACCTGCGACTACGTGATGCGCCTGCTGAACCACATGCGTGACACCGGGCTGTCGCAGTGCACGCCGACCAACACCGACCCGTCGATCACGCCGCAGCCGTTGCTCGGTCTCTCGTCGGGCTACGTGCAGCGATCGGCGGACCGGTTCCCCCAGCAGGGCTCGCGGTTCCCGTGGCAGGTGCACCAGAGCTACCTCCGCGACTACCGGGCGTTGAAGCTGCGTGGGATCGAGGACGGTGCGATGGTGTTCTCGCGGCCGACAGGAACCGCCCCGGCCCAGGAACGGGCCGACGTCGCCGAGATCGGAGCTGCGTCATGAGGGACCTGACGGGCCGTGTCGCGGCCATCACGGGGGCGGGGTCGGGCATCGGCCGGGCGCTCGCCGAGGAGCTCGCCCGGCGCGGCACGCACCTCGCGCTGTCCGACATCGACGAGACCGGCCTCGCCGAGACGGTCGGCCGGTGCGAGGGGGTCGGCGTGAAGGTCACCTCCCAGCGCCTCGACGTCGCCGACCGGGCCGCGGTGGAAGCCTGGGCCGACCAGGTCGTCGCCGACCACGGCGCCGTCCACCTCGTGTTCAACAACGCGGGTGTGGCGCTGGGTGCGACCGTCGAGTCGATGTCCTACGAGGACTTCGAATGGCTGATGGACATCAACTTCTGGGGCGTCGTCCACGGGACCAAGGCGTTCCTGCCGCACCTGAAGGCGGCAGGCGAGGGCCACATCGTGAACCTCTCCAGCGTGTTCGGGCTGGTGAGCATCCCCTCGCAGTCGGCGTACAACGCGTCGAAGTTCGCCGTGCGCGGGTTCACCGACGCCCTCCGCATCGAGCTCGACGTGGAGCGCTCGGGTGTGTCGTGCACGACCGTCCACCCCGGCGGCATCCGCACCAACATCGCTCGGCGGGCCCGGATGGACGCCAGCGTCACCGCGCTGGGGAGTGACGTCGCGACGATCGGGGACGAGTTCGACAAGGTCGCCAGGACCAGCCCCGAGTCGGCGGCGGTGCAGATCCTGGCTGCGGTCGCCCGCAACCGGCGGCGTGCGCTGATCGGCCCCGACGCCACGGCCCTCGACCTGGTGTCCCGGCTCCCCGCGGGGCTCTACCAGCGGGTCCTCGTCGCCGGTGCCCGGGCCCGCTCGCGGCGGGCGCGCTGAGCCTGAGGGACCTCAGGCGCTGACCCGGGCCGAGTACACCGGCAGGTCGAGCATCGTCAGGACGCCGGGCGGTGCCGCCACGACGTGGGGGATGGCGTTGACCACGTGGCAGGCCGTCGCCAGGCACCCCGCGTGGTTGTGGTCCCCGTGGTCGGAGCTGAGGGACAGCTCCAGCTCGAGCTTCGGCTCTCCCTCCACGAGGATCCGGTACCCGTGGCCCTGCGGCCACTCGGGTGCGTCCTCGTCGCGGAGGCGGGTGACGTGCTCGACGACGATCCGCTCCTCGCCGCCGGCGACGCCCACGATCTCGAACCGCATGCCGGAGATGGTCCCGGCCGGAACGGTGCCCGACGCGATCTCGATGTCCGTGTCGGCCGTGATGATCTCGTGGCGCTCGGTGATCTCGTCGAGCTCCAGTCCGATCGCCGCGGCGACCAGCTCCACGACCGGGCCCCACGCGAGGGCCGTCGATCCCGGGGCGAGGAGCAGGGAGCGGCTCGCGTCGGGCTTCCCGAACCCCATGATCTCGAACATGGTGAACGGGTTGTCCCACGTGGCGTAGTTGACGATCTCCATCATCCGGACGGTCCGGACCTCCTGGCAGAGCGCCAGCGCGTGGACGGTGATGCCGGCGTTGCCGAAGCCCGGGTCGATGCCCGACGTGTAGAAGCTCGACGAGCCCGCCAGGCACGCCGCCTGCAGCCGGTCGTAGACCCCCTCGCCCGCAGCCTTCGGGTAGAGGAGCGGGACGAACGACGTGTTCACCACGTTGAGGCCGCTCTCGAGCAGCCCGCACAGGTCGTCGACCACCGCACCGGGCCGGATGTCCGAGCTCGCCGTGTAGCAGACCGCCTCCGCCGGGGTGGCCAGCAGCGCCTCGGCGTCCTGGGTGGCGAGCACCCCGACGGGTGGGCCTCCGCACAGCTCGCCGGCGTCGCGTCCCGCCTTGCTGTCCGAGTGCACCCACAGGCCCGCCAGCTCCAGTTGCGGGTGGGCGACGATCGCCGGGACGGCGTGGATGCCCACGGTCCCGGTGGCCCACTGGATGACTCGGATCGACATGACGCCCCCTTGCGACGTGGCCCCTCGGCCGCGACGGGGAGGTTCTACCAGCGGCTGGTCAGTGGCGCTTGACCCCGCCGTACTTCATCCGGGTGTCGTCCATCGACGCAGGGCGGGCCTCGTCGTCGACGATGGCGGCGTCCACGACCTCGCCGACGAAGAGCGTGTGGGTGCCGAGGTCCAGGTGGTGGCGGACCTCGCAGTCCATCCAGGCGACGGCCTCGTCGAAGATCGGTGCGCCGGTCGTCCCGGCCCGGACGGCGCGACCGTTGAGCGAGCCGCCCTCATCGGTGGCCGGCTTGGAGAACTTCACGAACACACGGGTGTCCTCGGCGTTCCAGAGGTTCACCGTGAACGAGCCGCCCTCGCTGATCAGTCGGTGGGTGACGGCACGGTTGTCTACGCCGATGCCGATGAGCACCGGTTCCATCGACATCTGGGTGATCCAGCTGGTCGTCATCGCGTTGCGCTCGTCGCCCGCTCTCGATCCGACGAGCGCGAGCGCGTTCGGGATCTTCCACGTGACGCGGTTCAGCAGTTCGTCGTCGAGTGCCATGGGCGGACACTACGACCCGCCGAGCCGGGAACCCCGGCGTGTGGAAGGGTTCCGCCTGGTCGCGTGGGTGCCACGCGGCGACGACGAGCAGGGGGGCGCTCAGATGGGCACAGTGATCGACCAGGTCGAGACCGAGGTGGAGCTCCACGTCGACGGCGACACCGTCCGAGTCGGGGCGGAGCACCTCGAACGGGCGACCGGGTGGGTGCTGAAGCCCGAGGGCCTCTGCCGGGGTGACGTGTGCGTCCCGGTGCGGGACCGTGGCGAGCTGGTGGACGACGACGGGCGCGTCGACGTGGAGGCCTTCGCCCACGCACTCGGTCGAGTGGTGGCGATCGAGGCCGAGCCCGCCGTCGTCGTGTTCGGCGACGGTGCCGCGCATCGCCGGGCTGCGCTGCAGTCGCTCGAGGCGCCCGACGTCACGCTGCCCGGGCTGGACGGGACCGACCACCGGCTCTCGGAGTGGGCCGGGCGGAAGCGGGCCATCGTCGCGTGGGCGAGCTGGTGCGGGTGCCGCTACGAGCTGCCCGCCTGGAAGGCCCTGCGCGACGAGCTGGCTCCGGGGGGCTTCGAGCTGCTGAGCATCTCGATGGACGACGACGTCGACACGGCCCGTCCCTGGGTCGACGCGGTCGAGCCCCGTCCGGAGTTCCCGGTGCTCGTCGATCCCGACCACCGCATCGCCGAGCTCTACGGCGTGGTCAACGTCCCCAGCGTGGTCTGGATCGACGAGCAGGACCGGGTGGTGCGTCCGCCGGTCATCGCGCCCGGCGACGACCAGTTCCGCGAGTTCACCGAGATCGACAGCAGCGTCCACCACGAGCAGCTCCGGGCCTGGGTCCGGGACGGGACCCTCCCACCCGACGCCGGCCCCGCCGGTTCGTCCGTCGAGGGCCCCACCGAGGAGCTGCAGCAGGCACGTGCCGAGCGGCGCCTGGCCGCCTGGCTGCACCGCCGGGGGCACGACGAGGCGGCGCTCGCCCACTTCGACCGGGCGGTCGAGCTGGCACCGCTCGACTTCACGATCGTCCGCGGTTCGTTGCCGCTCCGTGGCGAGGACCCGTTCGGCGAGCGGTTCTTCGAGCTGTGGGAGCGCTGGAAGGCAGCGGGTCGGCCCGGCTACACGGCGGCGAGGAACGCGCCTGCGACGTCCTGATGCGGTCCACCAGTTCCTTGACCCCGTACCCGGGTACGGGGCGTAGCGTCGTGGCGTGACGGTCTTCACCATCGGCCACCTCGCCGACGCGGCAGGCGTCAACGTCGAGACGATCCGCTACTACGAGCGTCGCGGTCTCCTCGCCGAGCCGCCGCGCTCACCGGCCGGCTATCGGCAGTACGACGACGTCGACCTGTGGCGACTCGACTTCATCAGGCGGGCCAAGTCCCTCGGGTTCACGCTCACCGAGATCGGGTCCTTGTTGGTGGACGCCGAGGGTGCCGACGGGTCCGAGGGCTCCGTGGAGCGTGTGCTGTCGACGGCGTCGGCTCGCCTCGCGGTCCTCGACGAGGAGCTGACGGCCCTCGTACGGACCAGGTCGCGCCTGGCCGCACTCCTCGAGGTCTGCGTCGGCGGCAACGCCGACGGTTGCGTGCGCCTGGACGACCCCTCGCTCGACGCAGTGCCCGCGCTTCCCTGTCGGTGCCACGCCGGGGCTTGACTCCGTACCGTGGTACGGACCGTACGGTCCGGCCATGACCTTCGAACACGACACGACCCGCACCGCGGACGCCGAGGTGATCGTCCTGACCGGCGCCACGTTCGACGAGTTCGTGGCGACCGCAGACCTCCCGGTGCTGGTCGACTTCACCGCGACCTGGTGCCCGCCGTGCCGTCAGCTGAGCCCGGTGCTGCACCGGCTCGCGGTGGACCTCCGTGGGCGGCTCCGCATCGCAGAGGTCGACGTGGACGCCGACCCGGCCCTGGCGGTCAGGTTCGGCGTCCGGGGGGCGCCCACCATGGTGCTGCTCCTCGACGGTGCCGCGGTCGCCGTGCTCGTCGGCGCTCGCGGTCGCGATCGCCTGCTGGCCGACCTCGAACCTCATCTCCAGCCCGTGTGAGCCGGTGGTCGGCGGTCGGTCGACCGGGGTACCGTCGGATCAGCGTCGACGGAAGGAACCGCCGTGGAGGTCGCACTCACCGAAGAGGAGTCCGCAGCGCTGCAGGATGCACTCCGCAGCTACCTGTCCGATCTCCGGATGGAGATCGCCGACACCGACGACCGGCGGTTCCGTGACGGGTTGAAGCGCGAGCGGACGGTGCTCGAGAGCGTCGTCGAGAAGCTGGACGCCAACCGCGGCTCGTCGGACCTGCGCGACGAACAGGGCCGTGAGGTGATCCGCCTCGTCACCTGGTGGTGGACCGAGGACGACGCGTCCCGCCCGTGAGCCGGCTCGAGGACGTGGCCGCCGCCGACGGCTGGCGGTGCTGGCTGTGCGACGAGGCGGTGGACCCCGAGATGTCGGTCAACGACCCGCGCGGGCCGAGCATCGACAGCGTCGCCACCAGGGCCAAGGCGAAGCGCAAGGGCGGCGACGTCGTGGAGCGACTGGCGCACCGCGCCTGCAACACGCGGAAGGGCGCGGTCGCGCCGGTGGTGCCCTGGGCAGCGCACCTGTTCGTCGCCGAGCCGGCGCCGATCGTGAACGCCGTCGAACGGCTGGAGCGCAAGGGCGGGCGGGAGATCATGGCGCGGTGCCCGACCCGCGACGATGCCGACGAGGCGGCGGCCTGGCTCGTCGATCGCCTGTCACGGTTGAGCCCGGGCACCGGGTTCACCGCCGACGTGGAGCCGGGTGGCGGCCAGTTCCTGCTGGTGCTCCGGGCGTAGCAGCGCGCTCGTGAAGGATTGCTCAAGGAACGCTTCAGCGGCCCCGGTCACGATGGCTTCCGAGGTCGGCGATCGCCCGGCCGTGGAAGGAGCTCGACATGACGGAGCAGCTGCTCGCACAGGCCGACGGCATCTACCGGTGGCCCGGACCCAAGCGGAAGTCGACCCTGCTCTCAGCGACCCTCGGTCGGGTGGTGCTGACCTCGGAGCGACTGCTCTTCCTGTCGACGGGTTCGCATGACGTCACCCTGAAGAAGTTGGCCGCCGGCGCATCCGGCCGTCGCCTGGCCGCCCAGAAGACGGCCGACACGAGTGGGCTCGACCTGAGCGCCCTCGGAACCCCTGGCAGCCTCGAGATCCCCCTCGCAAGCCTGACGGGCTGGGAGCTCAAGGGCATGTTCAAGGTGATGACCCTCACCTACACCGACGTCTCCGGTGCCCAGGAGACCTCGACCTTCGCTCCGAAGAACGGCGGGATGCCGGCCGGACGTGACTGGCTGGAGCGCATCGCCGCGGCGCGACAAGCGCTGGTCCGGTAGCCGCTGCGGCGTGAGCGCTGGTGTCGGTGTGAAATAACGCGCCCGGGGAGGGTGTTGGAGGGGCCGTGCCCGGCAGACTCCGGGCTGTTCCGTGCACGCCTGCGAACCCCCGACCGAAGGCTCCCCATGTCCGTACCCCTGTCCGTCCTCGATCTTGCCGTGATCGGCGCCGGTGAGACCGCGAAGGACTCCCTCGACGGCAGCGTCGAGCTCGCCCGGCGCGCCGAGGAGACCGGCTACCGGCGCGTCTGGTACGCCGAGCACCACAACATCCCGACCATCGCCTCGTCCGCCACGAGCGTCCTGATCGCCCACGTCGCGGCGCACACGAGCACGATCCGGCTCGGGTCGGGCGGCATCATGCTGCCCAACCACTCGCCGCTGACGATCGCCGAGCAGTTCGGCACCCTCGCGACCCTCCATCCCGGGCGCATCGACCTCGGGCTGGGTCGGGCGCCCGGCACCGACCAGCAGACCCTGCGTGCGCTCCGGCGTGACGAGATGTCGGCCGAGCGCTTCCCCCAGGACGTCCTCGAACTGCAGGGCTACCTGTCGGGCGAGACCAGGATCCCCGGTGTGCACGCCACGCCCGGATCGGGGACGAACGTGCCGTTGTACATCCTCGGGTCCTCGCTCTACGGCGCCACCCTCGCCGCGGCGCTCGGCCTGCCCTACGGGTTCGCCTCGCACTTCGCGCCCGATGCGCTCCAGGCGGCCGTCGCCCGCTATCGCGCCGAGTTCAAGCCGTCGGAGCAACTCGACCGGCCGCACGTCATCGCAGGGGTGAACGTGCTCGCTGCCGACTCCGACGAGGACGCGCAGCGCCAGTTCCTGATCACCCGCCGCTCCCGGGTGGCGCTGATCGCGGGGCGCCGGAACTACACGGACGAGGAGGCGGACGCGATCCTGGCCTCGCCGCAGGGCCGGCAGCTGGCGAACATGACGAGGTACTCGGCCGTGGGCACCCCGGAGGTGGTCAAGGACTACCTGGACCGGTTCACCGAGCACGCCGACGCGGACGAGCTGATCGTGGCCCACCACTCGCCGACGGTCGCCGAACGCCTACGGTCGCTGGAGCTGCTGGCGGAGGTCAGCGAGCTGGTTGCTGCCTGACCCGCCGGGGGAGGTTGTGCAGCAACTGAAATGTTGCAGTCAGTGCAGGAAGCCGCTAGCGTCGTCGGCATGACAGGTGTCGGACTGCGCGAGCGCAAGAAGTCGGAGACGCGGCGAGCGATCGCCGGCGTCGCGCTGCAGCTGGCCATCGAGCGGGGGCCGGACGCCGTCACCGTCGAGGACATCGCTGCGGCCGCCGACGTCTCGCCCCGGTCGGTGTTCAACTACTTCGGCACCAAGGACCAGGCGATCCTGGGGCTCGACCCGTCGGTGCGCACCGAGATCCTCGAGCAGTTGACCGAGCGGCCGGCCGAGGAGACCCCGCTGGAGGCCCTGGCCGCGGTGCTGACCCGGCGGATGACCGGCGGCGACGACGACGGCCGCATCTGGCGGGCGCGCGCCGAGCTGGTGCGCCAGCACCCCCGGCTGCGTGCCGCGCAGGTCACGTCGCAGGCGGCGCTCGAGCAGGAGCTGACGCTCGTCGTGGCCCAGCGGACCGGGCTCGACCCGGAGCGCGACGCGTATCCCGCGCTCGTCGTCGCCGTGGCCCTGTCCGCGTTGCGCAACGTTCTGGGCCGGTCACGTGCCGGCAACCGCCAGCAGCTCGCATCGGAGATCGACGAGGCCTTCGCCCTCCTCGCCACCGGACTCGCGCCCGTGGGAAGGGGACGGCGATGACGGCGAGCGACCTCTCGACCGAGCCGACGGTCGGCGGCGAGGCGCCGTCGGCGTTCACCCACCGTCAGGTCCTCGTGATCTTCTCGGCGCTCATGCTCGGCATGCTGCTCGCGGCGCTCGACTCCACGATCGTGGCGACGGCCCTGCCGACCATCGTCGGCGACCTGGGCGGCGTCGACCACCTCTCCTGGGTGATCACCGCCTACCTGCTCACGACGACGATCTCGACGCCGCTGTACGGCAAGCTCGGCGACCTCTACGGGCGCAAGCGGCTGTTCCAGGCGGCGATCGTCATCTTCCTGGTGGGCAGCGCGCTCTCGGGCGTCGCCAGCTCGATGCTCCAGCTCATCGCGTTCCGCGCGGTGCAGGGGCTCGGCGCCGGCGGGCTCATCGTGCTCGGGCAGGCGATCATCGCCGACGTCGTCAGCCCCCGCGAGCGTGGCAGGTACCAGGGGCTGTTCGGCGCGTTCTTCGGTGGCGCCAGCGTGATCGGACCCCTCGCCGGCGGCTTCTTCACCGACCACCTCTCGTGGCGCTGGGTGTTCTACGTGAACATCCCGCTCGGGATCCTCGCGCTGTTCGTCACCGCCTCGGCGCTGCCGGCCTCGGTTCGGCGGCGGTCGGTCCGCATCGACGTGCGTGGGGCGGTGCTGCTCACCGGCGCGGTGACGGCGCTCATCCTCGTGACGACCTGGGGTGGCACGCAGTACGAGTGGGGCTCGACGGTGATCGTCGCTCTCGGCGTCGCGGCCGTCGTCCTCGGCGCGCTGTTCGTCGTGGTGGAGCTGAACGCGCCCGAGCCGCTGCTCCCGCTCCGGCTGTTTCGTTTCCGGACGTTCGCCCTGTCGAGTGGCATCGCGCTGCTGGTCGGGGTGAGCATGTACGGCGCGGTGAACTTCATCCCGCTGTTCCTGCAGACCGTCAACGGCGTCTCGGCGACCGACTCGGGCCTCCTCCTGATGCCGCTGATGCTCGGCATGATCGGTGCGTCGGTCCTCTCCGGGAACATCGTCAGCCGCACGGGCTCGTACCGGGTGTTCCCGATCCTCGGGACCGCGATCACGACGGTCTCGCTCGGGCTGCTCGGCACGCTCGACGCCTCGTCGGGTCGGCTCGAGTCGGGCATCTACATGGTGCTGGTGGGGATCGGCGTCGGCCTGACGCTCCAGATCGTCGTGCTGGCCACCCAGAACGAGGTCCCGGCCTCGGACCTCGGCGTCGCCACCTCCACGATCAACTTCTTCCGGTCCATCGGCGGTTCGCTCGGCGTGGCGCTGGTCGGAGCGCTGTTCACCAGCCGGCTCGGTGCTCGGGTCGGCGACATCGTCGACGGTGGCGCGGCCCTCGATCCCGCCGAGTTGAGGAAGCTTCCGGCGCACGTCCGGGAGTCCTACATCGACGGCTTCGCCGACGCCCTCTCGGGGACGTTCTGGTTCGTGGCGCCCGCCGTCGCCGTCGGTGTGGTCCTGGCGCTCTCCCTCCGGGAGAAGCCGCTGCGGGCCAGCACGCACGCCGACGCCGAGGCCGGCCTCGCGTCGCTGGCCGACTGACCGCTCGCGCCGGGCGTCCGGCGCTCGCGTCAGCTGCCCGCCGTGACCGAGGTGAGGTCCTCGGCGAGCACGACCTCGCCGCCGAAGTGCGCGGTCGCCTCGGCGATCCACTCGTCCTCGGTGCCCGGTGCGGGCGCCGGGACGGGATGGGTGAGGACGAGCGTGCGCACCCCTGCCTTCTCGGCGGTCCTCGCAGCGTCCTCGATGCTCGAGTGGTAGTCGAGGATGTCCGTGAGACGGGCGAAGGGAACCTGGCGGATGAGCGACGGCCGCACGACGGTCTGGACGTAGACGTCGGCGCCGGCGCACAGGCGGTCGAGGCCCTCGCACGGGATCGTGTCGCCGGCGATCACCACGATCGCCCCGTCGGCCTCGACGCGGTAGCCGACGGTGGGGTGGACGGGACGGTGGTCGGTGGGGGCCGCCGTGATGCGGATGCCGGCCTCGTCGAGCACGACGCCGTCCTCGACCTCCTGGACCTGGACCTCCGGTGGCCCGGTGAGGTCGTCGTGGTGGGCGCACCGGTAGGCGACGTCGTCCTCGAGCATCGTCATCACCCGATCGACGTAGCGCTGCGTGCCGAGGGGTCCCACCACGCGGAGGGGGTTCGGACCGGGGGAGAGGATCCAGCGGCTCGTGACCACGTCGTTGAAGTCGGTGGTGTGGTCGCTGTGCAGGTGGGTGAGCAGGACCCGGTCGAACTGGGCGGGCCCGGTGCCCACAGCCGCCGACCTCAGCAGCACCCCGCGGCCGCAGTCGAAGAGGAGGTCGCGACCGGCTGCCCGGACCAGCGTCGACGGTCCTGCCCGGTCGGGTGAGGGCAGCGGACTTCCGGTTCCGAGCAGCACGACGTCCATCCGCCGACCCTATTTCAGGACCTCTGTCACTGCCGGGGGAGCCGGGTCGTCGGTACGTTGCGGCTGAGCCGGTCGGATGGCCGCCCGGGGAAAGGAGCGGTCGTGGCCGAGCGTCTCGACGCCGCCGACGCGTGGTTCCTCTACCTGGAGAACCCGAGCGTGCACCTGCACGTCACCGGTGTGCTGCTCCTCGACCCGACGGGCGTGGACGACTTCTCGTTCGCGCTCGTCCGCCGACACGTCCTCGAGCGGCTGGACCGGCTCCCGGCGCTCCGGCTCCGCCTGGCCGAGGTGCCGCTGGGGATCGACCACCCCGAGTTCGTCCGGGACCCCGACTTCGACCTCGACCACCACCTGCGGGCCCACCGGCTCCCGAAGCGGGGCTCCATGGCCGACCTCGGAGCGTTCGTGGGTCGGTTCGCCTCCCAGCAGCTCGACCGGAGCCGGCCGTTGTGGGAGATGGTCCACGTCGACGGCCTCGCCGGCGGCCGCACCGCCCTCGTGATGAAGCTCCACCACTGCCTCGTCGACGGCGTCACCGGCGTCGAGATCATGGCGGACCTCCTCGACCCGGATCCGGTCTCCGCACCTCCGGCACCCGGCCCGCCGTGGGAGGCCGAAGCGCTGCCGTCCAGCACCCGGGTCGTGACGGACGCGGTGCTCCACCGCCTGGCCACGCCGCTCCGGCCGGCTCGGGCGGCCGTCGGCACGGCCTCGGCCCTGGCCCGGGTGGCGGGCACCTCGGTGGGTCGCCGGGTCCGCGGCGACCAGACCCTGGCCCGACCGCTGGATGCGCCGCGGACCATCTTCAACGGCTCGCTCACCCCTCGACGCTCCGTCGCGTTCGGGCAGCTCTCGCTCGACGAGGTCAAGGCCGTGCGACACCGCTTCGGCACGACGGTCAACGACGTCGTGCTGGCGGCGGTCACGCACGGCGTGCGCGGCTATCTGGCGGCGCGCGACGACCTGCCCGATCGGCCGCTGGTCTGCTCGGTCCCCGTGTCCGTGCACCGCGGTGGGGCCAACACGGCGAACCAGGTCTCGAACATGTTCGTCCACCTGCCGGTGCAGCTCGCCGATCCGGTCGAGCGGTTGCGGGCCATCCACGAAGGCGCGGTGGGCGCCAAGGAGATGCAGGGGGCGGTCGGCACGCACGTCATCGCCGATGTCGTGGAGCTCGTGCCGCCGTGGCTCTTCCACCGGGCCGCTCGGCTCTGGTCCGACGCCCGCCTCGCCGAGCGCCTCCCGCCGGTGCACAACATCGTGGTGTCGAACGTCCCCGGTTCGCCCGTGCCGCTCTACTTCGCGGGTGCCCGCCTCGACGGCGTGTACCCGTTCGGGCCCCTGATGGAGGGCGCCGCGGTGAACATCACCGTGCTGTCGAACGTGGCCGACATGGACGTCGGCATCATCGCGTGCCCCGACCTCGTGCCCCGGCTGGGCGAGCTGATGGCGGGCATCGTCAAGGGGGTGGACGTCCTGCTCGCGGCATAGCGTGGCCGCCGATCGACGAGGGGGACGAATGTCCGGCGAGTTCACGATGTACCGACCCGACGAGCCGTTCCCGGGGGTGATCGGACGGACGCTCGCGACGTCGACGCCCGCCTGGCCGTCGCGACCGACGCCGCCGGACGGCGCGCCGAACGTGGTCGTCATCGTGCTGGACGACGTCGGCTACGGGCAGCTCTCCGCGTTCGGGGGCCTGTGCGAGACGCCGAACCTCGACCGCCTGGCCGACCGCGGGCTGCGCTTCAGCAACTTCCACACCACGGCGCTCTGCTCGCCCACCAGGGGGTGCCTCCTCGCCGGGCGGAACCACCACACGCTGGGGATGGCGGCCATCACGGAGCTGTCGCTCGGCTACCCGTCGCTCAACGGCACGATGGGCTTCGAGCACGGCTTCGTCTCCGAAGCACTGCTGGCCCAGGGGTACAACACGTTCGCCGTCGGCAAGTGGCACCTCACCCCGGCCCCCGAGACCACCCCGGCCGGCCCCTACGACCGGTGGCCGCTGGGACGGGGGTTCGAGCGGTTCTACGGCTTCCTCGGCGGTGACACCGACCAGTGGCACCCGGACCTGGTGCACGACAACCACTGGGTGCCGCAGCCGGCCACGCCGCAGGAGGGCTACCACCTCAACGCAGACCTGGCCGACCACGCCATCGACTTCATCAAGGACGCGCACGTCAACGCCCCCGACAAGCCGTTCTTCCTCTGGTACGCCACGGGAGCCGGGCACGCGCCGCACCAGGTCGAGCAGGAGTGGATCGACCGCTACGCCGGCGCCTTCGACATGGGCTGGGACGAGTACCGGCGGATCGTCTTCGCCCGGCAGCTCGAGCTCGGCCTCGTGCCGGCGGGAACCGAGCTGTCGGGGCGGGATCCCGACGTGGAGCCGTGGGACCAGCTGAGCGACGACGCCAAGCGCATGTACACGCGCCAGATGGAGGTGTACGCCGGCTTCCTCTCCCAGACCGACCACCACATCGGTCGGGTGCTCGACTTCCTGGCGGAGATCGGGGAGCTGGACGACACCCTCGTGATCGCTGTGTCCGACAACGGGGCCAGCGCCGAGGGGGGCGAGCACGGCACCCGCAACGAGATGCTGTTCTTCAACCTGGCGCCCGAGACGCTCGAGGACAACCTCGCGGTGATCGACCAGTGGGGCAGCGAGGACACCTTCAACCACTACGCCTGGGGCTGGACGTGGGCGGGCGACACGCCGTTCCGTCGCTGGAAGCGGGAGACCTACCGGGGCGGTGTGACCGATCCGTGCATCGTGTCGTGGCCCTCGGGGATCGCTGCTCGCGGTGAGGTGCGCACGCAGTTCGCGCACGCCATCGACATCATGCCGACGGTGCTGGAGGTCGTCGGCATCGAGCCGCCCGATCGCATCCGCGGCGTGGAGCAGTCGCCGCTGCACGGTACGAGCCTCGTGTACTCGTTCGCCCAGCCGGATGCTCCGAGTCGGCACGTCACCCAGTACTTCGAGATGTTCGGTCACCGCTCCGTCCACCACGAGGGCTGGAAGGCGGTGTGCCCGTATCCGGGCCCCAGCCTCACCGAGGCAGCCGAGCGGGGCCATCCGCTGGGCACGTTCCTGACCGAGGAGCTCCTCGACCGCCTCGAGGCCGAGGACTGGGAGCTGTACCACCTCGACGTGGACCCGGCGGAGTGCCGCGACGTCGCGGCCGAGCACCCCGAGAAGCTCGCCGAGCTGGTGGCGCTGTGGTGGTCGGAGGCCGATCGGTACGGGGTGCTGCCGATCGCCGGTGCGGACTTCACCCGGCTCACCGGACGGCGACCGACGGTCGGCAGGGCCCGCAAGGTCTACGAGCTCTACCCGGGCGGTTCACCGGTGCCGTTCGCGGCGGTGCCGCGGGTGAACAACCGGACGCACACCATCACGGCGCACGTCACGGTCCCCGCCGAGGGTGCCGACGGCGTGCTGCTGACCCACGGCAACCGCCATGGTGGCTACGCCTTCGCCGTGGTCGACGGCCACCTCCACTACCTCTACAACCACCTGGGGCTGCAGCGCTTCGGGGTGGCGGCGTCGGGGCCGGTGCCGCCCGGCGACCACCGGCTGCGCGTCGAGCTGGTGGTCACCGCGAAGCCCGAGTTCCTCCGGGGTCGGGGCAGCCCCATGGACGTGCGGCTGCTGGTCGACGAGGAGGTCGTGGGCGAGGGCTCGCTGCCGTTCACCGTCCCCAACGTGTTCGCCACGGCCGGGCTCAGCTGCGGCTACGCGGCGTACGACAGCGTCGACCCGTCGAAGTTCCTGGCGCCGTTCGCCTACGAGGGCCGACTCCACCGCGTCGTGCTCGACGTGACGGGCCAGCTCACCGTCGACCCCGCCGCCGAGATGACGCGCTTGATGACGCAGCAGTAGGCGGATCCAGCCGGTCGAGCGTGCGGCCCACCGCGGCCGCCAGCTCGGCGCGCCACACGTCGACCACCGGTGCCTCCCCGTCGCCCACCTCGGGATGCCGTCCGTCGAGGAGGTCGACGAACTCGGCGCGCTGCGCCGCCACGAGGGGCGCGAGGTCGAGCCCGGCCCGGCGGGAGAGCGTCAGCTTCAGGATGAGCGTCGGGCGGACGTCGCGCAGGCGGTCCACCGGCTGGGCCCGCCATCGGCCGACGGCGGCGCGCCCCTTCCGGGTGGCGGTGAACTCCTGGCGGCTCGGACCGGTGGGGCTCGGGACCTCGGGTCCGCCGGTCACGAGGCCTCGCTGCTCCAGCTGCTCCAGCGCGCGGTAGACGAGCGGCCGCGAGACGGACCAGACACGCCCGATCTCGGTCGTACGGGCGAGCTGCCTCGACAGGGCGAAGCCGTGCTGCGGTCCGTCGTCGACGAGGAGCGTGAGGACCGCCCAGGCGTTGAGCGAGAGGTCGGCGGGATCGGTCACGCCGTCACCCTAGGGTCACCCGGCACCTGGTAGTCACCGAGCGACTACCGTGCGGGCCATGACTCGCCACGGTCCGAAGCAGCTCGCGGCCCTCCTGGCCCTGGTCGTGTCGCTGGCCCTCCTCGCCGCCGGATGCGGCGACGGCGACACCGGGCAACCGGCGGGCACGCCGCCCAGCGTCATCACGACGACCACCGCGGCCGATGCCTCCATCTCCGGTGAGATCACCGTGTCGGCTGCCGCCTCGTTGACCGAGGCGTTCACGGAGCTGGGTGCCGACTTCCGAGCCGCGCACCCCGACGCCACCGTGACCTTCACGTTCGACTCGTCCGGCACCCTCGCCACCCAGATCCTGGCGGGCGCGCCGGTGGACGTCTTCGCGTCGGCGGACGAGGCGAACATGACGAAGGTCGTCGAGGCGGGGCTCGTGGACGGCGCGCCGGCGGACATCGCCCGCAACCGCCTGGTCATCGTGACGAAGCGCGGCAACCCGGCCGGCATCGACTCGCTGGCGGACCTGGTCGATGTCGGGGTCGTGTCGCTGTGCAGCGAGCAGGCCCCGTGCGGGAAGTTGGCCGCGACGGCGCTCGAGAAGGCCGGCGTGCAGATCCCCGAGTCGAGCGTGACCCGTGGGCAGAACGTGAAGGCGACGTTGACGGCGGTCGGCGAGGGTGATGCGGTGGCGGGGATCGTCTACGTCACCGACGCGACCGCGGCGGGTGACTCGATCGAGGCCGTCGACATCCCGGAGGATCAGAACGCCGTCGCCGTGTACCCCATCGGCGTGCTCTCGTCCGCGCCGGACGTCGCGGTCGCCCGGGCGTTCGTCGACCACGTCCGCTCCGAGGCGGGTCGACGGGTGCTGGAGGAGCACGGGTTCCTCCCGCCGGAGTGAGCCGGCGCAGGCGGCGGTTGCCGCCGATCCCGATCGTGGTGGTGGCTGTCGTCGCAGTCGCCTTCTTCGCATTGCCACTGGTCGGCATCCTGCAGCGGGCGGAGTGGGGGAGCCTGGTGGACGACCTCCGGCGCCCCGACGCCACGCGTGCGCTGCGGCTCTCGCTGGTGACCTCGCTCGCGTCGGCGGCGGTGGCGGTGCTCGTCGGGACGCCGCTGGCGTGGGTGCTCGCCCGAGCGGAGCTGCCCGGACGCGGGATCCTGCGCGGGCTGGTCCTCCTCCCGATGGTGCTCCCACCGGTCGTCGGCGGGGTCGCCCTGCTGTCCGCGTTCAGCCTGCGCAGCCCGCTGGGCGGGTGGCTGCACGACGTGTTCGGGCTCCAGCTCACCTTCCACCCGGCCGGTGTCGTGCTGGCCGAGACGTTCGTCGCGATGCCGTTCTTCGTCATCACGGTCGAGGCCGCGCTGCGCAACCTGGACCAGCGGTACGAAGAGCTCGCCGCCGGCCTCGGTGCGTCGCGCTGGACGGTCTTCCGGCGGGTCACCCTCCCGATGATCCTCCCGTCGGTCGCCGCCGGCGGCGTGCTGGCGTGGGCGCGGGCGCTGGGGGAGTTCGGCGCCACGATCACGTTCGCCGGCAACATCGCCGGGCGGACCCGCACGCTGCCCCTCGCGGTCTACCTCGAGCTCGAATCGGACCCCGGCGCGGCGATCGCCCTCAGCCTGGTGCTGCTCGCCGTGTCGTTCGCCGTGCTGGTCGGGCTGCGCGACAAGTGGCTGGTGCGGGCATGAGGCTCGACGCGTCGATCGCCCTCTGTCTGGGCACGCTCGACCTCGACGTCGAGGTGCTGGGGCGTCCCGGTTCGGTGGTGGCCGTGCTCGGTCCGAACGGGTCGGGGAAGACGACCATCCTCCGCTGCCTCGCCGGTGTGCAGGCGATCGATGCCGGTCGCATCCGGCTCGGTGGCCGCGTGCTGGACGATCCCGAGGCCGGCACCTTCGTGCCGCCAGAGGATCGGCGGGTGGGGCTGGTGCCCCAGGACCACCTGCTGTTCCCTCACCTCGACGTGCTGGACAACGTGGCGTTCGGGCCCCGGAGCACGGGCGCGTCCCGGGCCGACGCCCGCCGGCAGGCTCGGGTGCAGCTCGACGCGATGGGGCTCGGCGACCTGGCTCGGGCTCGACCACGCGCGCTCTCCGGCGGGCAGTCGCAGCGCGTCGCGCTGGCCCGGGCGCTCGTGACCGCGCCGGACCTGCTCCTGCTCGACGAACCGCTGGCCGCGCTCGACGTCACCTCACGGGCCACGACCCGCCGGGACCTCCGGCGGCACCTCGACGGGTACGAGGGTGTGGCGATCCTCGTGACGCACGATCCGCTCGACGCCCTGATGCTGGCGGGCGAGATCGTGGTGCTCGAGCACGGCAGGGTCACCCAGGCGGGAGCGATCGACGAGGTGACGTCGCGGCCGAGGACCCGCTACGTGGCGGACCTCGTCGGGCTCAACCTGTGCCGCGGGGTGGCGGCCGGCCGGGCGGTGCGCGTCGGTGGAGTGGAGGTGCAGGTGAGCGAGGAGGTGCGGGGCGAGACGTTCCTCACGATCCGCCCCTCCGCGATCACGCTCCACCCGGGACCGCCGGAGGGCAGCGCTCGCAACGCCTGGCGGTGTGCGATCTCCGGTATCGACCTGCTGGGGGAGCGGGTCCGTGTGCACCTCGACGGCCCGCTGCCGCTCGTCGCGGAGGTCACGCCCGCAGCGGTCGCGTCGCTGCACCTGGAGGTGGGCGGTGAGGTGTGGGCGGCGGTGAAGGCCACCGAGATCGACACGTACCCGGCGTGAGAGGATGCGGCCCATGGACTGCACGCACGTCGACGACCTCCAGCCCGTCGAGCCGAGCGGGCCGGGGTGCGTCGAGTGCCTCGCCACCGGTGGCCGATGGGTGCACCTGCGATGGTGCCAGACGTGCGGGCACGTGGGGTGCTGCGACAACTCGCCGGGCCGTCACGCCACCGGGCACTTCCACGAGACGGAGCACCCGATCGTGCGCTCGTTCGAGCCGGGCGAGGAGTGGTTCTTCTGCTACGTCGACCAGCTGGCGTTCGAGCTCGACGTGCCGCCCGGTCCGTCCCACCCCTGAGCGCCCGCAGTCCGGTACGCCTCGAGGATCGGGGCCAGCTCGGCGGGCGTCGCCCCGTGGAGGATGACGCCGTCGCAGCCGAGGTCGAACTGGTTGCGGATCGCCGCCACGCACTGCTCGGGTGATCCGGTCGCGCTGGGAGCGAGCCACTCGTCGGGGATCAGCGTGGCGACGTGCTCCAGCTGCTCGCTCGTCGCCGACATGTCGAGGCCGGCGACGCTGCGGACGACCTCGTCGTTGCGGAACCGCTCGAGCACCGCGGGGTCCCAGCCGTTCGTGCGGACCAGCAGGTCGCCGTAGCCCTGCAGGTAGGTGCCGAGGCGGCCCACCGACTTCAGGAGGCGGCGATCCTCGGCGAGGTGGTCGCCGATGGTGGCGAAGCAGGACCACACCCGGACGTCCGCCGGATCGCGCCCGGCGCGCCCGGCGGCGTCCTTCACGGTCCGGACGCAGCGAGCCGTGGTCTCGTCCGTGAAGTAGGTGTGGAGGACGACCTCGTCGAAGCACCGGCCCGCCAGCTCGAGGGTGTTGGGCCCGAACGCGACGAGGCCCAGGGGCAGGTGCTCGTCGAGGCCCTTGTCGAGGTGGAGGATCGGGTAGCGGCCGGCGGGGCCGTCGTGCCCGAAGATGACCTCACCCCGGAACAGCCGTCGCAGCAGCTGGGCGACGTCCTCGAGCTGCGCCGTGGTGATGCGGTCGATGCCGTAGATGTCCTGCAGCGCCGGGATGCCCCGCCCGAGGCCCAGGACGAACCGCCCGCCGGTGAGGCTCTGCATGGTGCGGGCGTAGCCGGCGGTGACCATGAGGTGGCGGGTGTTGTGGTTGGTCGCGGCGGTCTGGATCGTGATGCGCTCGCTGACCGCGCCGGCGGCGCCGGACAGCGTGGCCGCCTCCTTGAGGTTGTATCGCTCGGAGATGAAGGCGTGGCCGAGGCCGAGCTGCTCCGCCTCGCGGACCTCCCCGATCAGGTCGCGCGAGGACTGCGGCTGCCCGGCGAGCGTGTAGAAGCCGAGCTCCTCGAGCACGGGCTGGTCGGTCAACCCGGGGGTCATCGGCACGTCGCCTCCGCGGCCTCCGCCAACGCAGACATGTCCACCGGTGTCCCGGGGGCCACCTTCTCCGCCAGGATCTCGTCGAGCCGCTTCCAGCCGCGGCCTTCGATCTCGGACACGGTCGTGGCGATCGCGTTGAGCGCGTACGTGCTCCCGCCCGTCGTCACGGTGTAGGCCGGGAGCGCCCCGCCACCCAGGTGGCACTGCACCTCCACCGAGTCGACGGTCAGCGGCCACTCCGACCCGAGGTCGTCACTGTGGACGGTGGGAAGGGACGGAAACCGCGAGGCGACGTCACGTGCGCCCGACTCCTCGCTGCCGGTCGCATCGCCGGTGTCCGGTCCGGTCCGGGAGTTGGTGTCGGCCGAGCACGCTCCTGACAGGACGATGCTGAGTGCCGTCACCAGCACTGGGGCGACGCGCCGGTGGATCACCTGCGGCAGCCTAGGGGCGCGAGCGAGATGCGGTGAGGGCCGCTGCGCGTCCCGTCCTGCAGCGGGGGGGTGTCCCCATGTTCTTGTCAAGCGGCGATGGGGGTGGTCTCGGTGACTGTGCTGGCCGGTGCCCGGTAGGGCTCGAGGTTGCGGAGCATGGCGAGGATGACGTCGCAGCGGCGGCGGGCGAG
>JAEZFI010000142.1 GCA_023437745.1 Actinomycetes bacterium | reverse complement strand
GCCGGCGTCACGATCCACGCGACGAAACGGGAGGGTCAGGGGTCGAGGCGGAGGTCGAGGGCCGTCCAGCCCTCGAAGGTCGGGCGGGCGGTGACGGCGACGCTGCGGTCCGCCGCCTCTGCCGCAGCGGCGACGGCCGTTCCGATGGAGGCTGCCCGCTCGTCGAGCATCCCGGACAGGATCAGCCGGCCGCCCGGGCGGGTGACCGACACCAGGTCCGTCGCCCCCGCTTCGAGGACCGGTGCGTCGATGTTCGCCACCACGACCTCGGCGGCGGCCCCGCCCGCTGCCGCGTCGGCCACCGTGCCCAGCTCCACCTGCACCAGCCCCTCGACGCCGTTCGCCCGTGCGTTCGCCGTCGCCGCCACGCGCGCCTCGGGGTCGGGGTCGACGCACCGCACCACCGCCGCGCCCAGCACGGCGGCCACGACCCCGATGACGCCCGACCCGCTGCCCAGGTCGAGCACCGAGCGGCCCTCCGGTGGCGAGGCCACGAGGGCGTCCAGAGCGAGCCGGGTCGTGGGATGGGCGCCATGGCCCCACGCCCGCCCGGGGTCGATCCGCACCACCCGGCGACCGTCGCCGGCGACCTCGACCCATGGCGGCGCCACGACCACGGGGCCCAGATCGACGGCTCGGGCGTGCTGCTTCCACGACTCGACCCACTCGTCGGGGTCCCGCTGGATCTCGACCGTCCGCCACCGGCCCCCGAGGTGGGCGGCCAGTGCGCCCGGGTCGCTGGTCGCCACGACGAGGTCGACGCGACCGGCAGCGTCGCGCTCTTCGATGCCCTCGGCGCCGGCCATCCACGCCAGGCCGCTGACCAGGTCGACCTCGTCGGGGGCGACGGCGACGACGACGTGCCGGATCATCGGCGGAGCGTACCGGCGGTAGATTCGCGGCCATGGCCGACACGCCCGGAACCGACCGCCCGATCCTCATCGCCCCGTCGGTGCTGCCGGCGGACTTCGCCCGGCTCGGCGAGGAGTGCCAGGCACTCGAGAAGGCCGGCGTCGACCGGATCCAGTGGGACGTGATGGACGGCCGCTTCGTGCCGAACCTCACCTTCGGGCCCGACGTGATCGCCTCGACCCGTGAGCTGGTCTCGGTGCCGTTCGAGGCGCACCTCATGGTCGAGGAGCCCGACGAGCTGGCGCACCGCTACATCGAGGCCGGCTGCCAGATCATGATCGTGCACGCCGAGGCGTGCCGGCACCTGCACCGCTCGCTCGGCCGGCTCCGCGAGCTGGGGGCCTCCCCCGCCGTGGCGCTCAACCCCGCGACGCCGGCCGAGGAGATCCGCCACGTCCTCGACCTCGTGGACCTCGTGCTCGTCATGACCGTGAACCCGGGCTTCGGTGGGCAGGCCTACATCTCGACGATGGAGCCGAAGATCGCCCAGCTCCGCCGGTGGATCCTCGACGGCGGCTACGACGTCGACATCGAGGTGGACGGCGGGATCGGTCCGGCGACGGCCGCCGGCGCCGCAGCAGCGGGCGCCAACGTGCTGGTCGCCGGGTCGGCGCTGTTCCGCGATCCCGAGGGCCTGGGGCACGCGACCGCCGAGATCCGCTCGGTCGGTGCCGCTGCGGCCGCCGCCTGACGCACGCTCCCTTGCGCGCCCTGCAGCACGCACGTCTGCCGCGGCTGGCCGCGGTGGGTCTGGTGGCGGTGTCGATCCTGCTCGCCCCGGCGTGCTCCGACGCCACCGACGACTTCTGCGACGCACTGCGGACCCGCATGGACCTCAGCGCCCTGCGGCGAGCCCTCGACGCCGGCGACGACGCCGCCGTCACCCGTGCCCTCGCCGACCTGCAGGAGGTGCGGGACCTGGCACCCCCCGAGATCGCCCCTGCGACCGAGGCGGTGATCGACACCGCCATCGACACCGTGCGACGCGTGACACAGGTCACCGGGCCGAACGGCGAGACGATGCCGGTCGACACGGCGGCCCTCAACCGGGCCCTGGCGGATGTTGCCCCGAGTGCTCAACAACTGAGTGCCTACGCCGACGAGAGATGTGACGTCACGTTACGGTGAACCGCAAATTCGTGACGGAATGTGCGCGAACCGTAACGTAACTGCAACTATTGTCGTCGCAGTCGTCCGACGGTCGGATGACGAATCGGAGGGACCATGCCCCGCCCCAGCACTCTTCGCCGAGTCGTCGTCGCCACGCTGGCGCTCGTCCTGCCCGCCGCAGCCCTTGCGGCGTGCACGCCGGAGCAGAACCGCTCGAGCGCTGTCGTGTTCGTCAACCAGGAGCGCGCCGCCCGCGGTCTGCGTGGCGTCTCCTGGAGCGACGACCTCGGTCGCAAGGCGCAGCAGTGGGCCGGTGTCCTCGCCGATCGTGGGGTGCTCCAGCACTCGCAGCTGTCGGACGGCGTCGACCCCGGGTGGCGAGCCCTCGGGGAGAACGTCGGCTTCGGCGGCACGGTGAAGTCCGTGCACGACCAGTTCATGAACTCGAAGGTCCACCGGGACGCCATCATGAACGGCGTGTACCGCAACATCGGCATCGGCGTCGTGGAGCGCGGCGGGCGCACCTACGTCGTGCAGGTCTTCAAGGCCTGAGCCTCCGGGCCGGACGGACGCCCGGCCCCCCACACCTTCCGAGAACGACACGAGGCCCTGACCGGAACGGTCAGGGCCTCGTCGCGTCGTGTCGCCGGGAGCGCCGGCGTCGCTGTCGTCAGCTCTCGGCGATCTCACCTCGGCGGGTGAACACCTCGTCGATGATGCCGTACTCCTTGGCCGCCTCGGCGGTGAACCAGCGGTCGCGGTCGGAGTCCTTGTGGATCTGCTCGACGGTCTGGCCGGTGTGGTGGGCGATCCGCTCGGCGAGCATCTGCTTGATGTACTGCATCTGCTCGGCCTGGATCTTGATGTCGGCCGCCTGACCCTGGAAGCCGCCGGAGGGCTGGTGCATCATGATCCGGGCGCTCGGCAGCGAGTACCGCTTGCCCGGAGCGCCGGCGCACAGGAGGAACTGGCCCATCGAGGCGGCCAGGCCCATGCAGATCGTGCCGACGTCGGGCTTGATGAAGTTCATCGTGTCGTAGATCGCCAGACCCGCCGTGACCGACCCGCCGGGCGAGTTGATGTACAGCCAGATGTCCTTGTTGGGGTCCTCCCCCTCGAGGTACAGGAGCTGCGCGGAGAGCAGGTTCGCGACCTGGTCGTTGACCTCGGAACCGAGGATGACGATCCGATCCTTCAGCAGACGGTTGTAGACGTCGGCCTGGGGATCCATCCCGGTCGGCCCGGCCATGACGGCAGGGGGCATCATCGGCATCTGGGGGGACATGGGGCTCCTCGTGGACGTCTCGGCGAGCGGAGTGCTCAGGCTAGCCGCAGGGCTGTGCGATCCCTCACGGTCTCGAGTGGCCCGAAACCCGGCGATCGCAAGGGGTCAGAGCGGGTCCGGGGCGGGTCGGTCGACCACCACCGTCCGGCCGATCAGGTCGTGCCAGGTCAACGCCCGGTCGTCGACCGCCGCCCACCAGTAGCCCATGCCGACGAGCTCCAGGGAGACGGTCCATCGGAGGAGGCTCCGCAGCGCGGCGCGGCGCCAACCGACGGGCGCGGCGGTCCGGTCGTCGACCAGCGACAGGCCGATCCGTCCCATTCCCCACGTGGCGCCGTGGCGACCGACGGGGAGGACCTCGTACAGCGCGACGACCACCAGGAAGGTGAGCGCGACGAGCAACCACGCCCACACCGCTGCGGCGCCTGCGTCGCTGCAGTCCAGGCGGGTGCCGTCGAGGAAGGCGTAGCTGCGGCAGGCGGGCCGGTAGATCGCGAAGTAGCCGAGCAGGCCGGCGACCAGCGTCGGCACGAGGATCGCGGCGGCGTCGATGCCGGCGGCTGCCGCTCGACGGCGCAGCGCTGCAGGCTCGAGTCGCGACCCCCCGCCGGCCGAGGTCGGTCCCGCGACGGCGCTCCCGACGAAGGCGCCGCCACCGGCCGGTGCCCCGCTGAAGTCCCCGAGCCCGTACGAGCGCCCGAGCGTCGCCTGGGACACACCCGGGCGCGGGATCGGCGGCGGCAGCAGCGGCTCGTCGGACACGGCTTGCTCCTATGTCAAGCGGCGGCCGGCAGGCAAGTGGCCGGTGCTGCTGACGTCGTTGGTTCGGTGTCGGCGACGAGCGCGCGGTAGACGACGTCGGAAAGGCGTCGCTTGAGTGCTCGTAGGG
>JAEZFI010000322.1 GCA_023437745.1 Actinomycetes bacterium | reverse complement strand
TCCCAGTGTTGCTCCAATGAAGTTGGAACCTCAGGAGCCGATGTTGCCAGGTCTGCACCAACGTAGCCTCCATTTCCGTGAGAGGTCTGGAAGTCAGTGAGGTTGTTTATGTTTTCAAATACATAGTTGGAGTTGATTTCAACACCAAGACCTTTTCTGCCCGAACCTTTTTTAGTGGTGATGAGGATCACACCCTGTGCAGCACGCGAACCATAAAGAGCCGCAGCACTTGCACCTTTCAGTACGGTCATCGAAGCGATGTCGTCGGGGTTGATACTACTCATACCATCACCCTGGTCGGCACCACCCCAAACACCGGCCTGACCGAAGTTGGTGTTGTCTAACGGAACTCCGTCAACAACATACAATGGTTGGTTCAAGCTGGAACCGAGTGTTTTTGCACCGCGGATAACCACGCGTGAAGAACCTGCAGGACCAGATGCGATTTTCGAAACGTTTACACCTGCAACGCGACCAGCAAGAGCGTTAGCTGTGCTGATTTCACGGGCCTGTGTAAAGTTTTCTCCATCAACCTGGGTTGCAGAGAACTGCAGTGCTTTTTCTTTTCTTTCGATACCAAGAGCGGTAACCACAACGCTCTCGAGTTCGTTTTCGCCTTCCGTCATAGTGACGTTAACGTTTGATCGGTTGCCGATATTTACTTCCTGCGAACCGAAACCGATGTAGGAAAATACGAGGGTGTTGGAGCCCTCAGGAACATTAATGCTATAGACACCATCTGAGTTGGATGTGGTTCCAACATTGGTGCCTTTTACTAAAACGTTTACGCCCATCATACCGCTGCCGCTTGCGTCAGTAATTTTTCCTGACACGGCACGACTCTGAGCGAAAGCTGCGGGCAATCCCGCAAATAGTAAAAGCATTAAGGCTAATACTAATTGTCGTTGCTTCATAAGTGTTTACGTTGGTTGGTAATTTTTATTAGAAAACAGAGAATCAAGTGTGGAACTTGACGCGGCAGAAATGCCGGAAGACGTCTACGCGGAATCGTACATAGGCAATCAAGCGTTGTTTTGGTTAGAAGATTTTTTTTCTGTCGGTCGTTAAAAGGCAGCCACTAATATACCTAAAAAGCGCATCTTACCAAGAAATTGTTAAACTTTGTGGCCCCTGCGCACTGCATTTATTCTGTAGGCAGCATGAAGCTCAAATTTGCTGCAACTGGTATACAAATTTTTATTAACACGTGGATTCACATACCCGCACTATGCTGGTTCACAGCACAGGGCGGGTATGCACCTGAACCAGCCTTGTGGCTTAAAACATCTACCTTAATACCATTAAACAAGTTGGAAAATGAATAAAAACACCCTGCGCAAAGGGGCCTGGGATCGCAGGTCCTTCCTTCAGCACACTGCTGCAATCTCAGGAGGTGCAATCCTGCTCTCCTCACCTCTCCTGGCAACATCTCAACCTAAGAGAACAACAGTCGGCGACATCATTAATCTTTTTCTGAAAGAGGTTAATGGTGCGCCCTTCGCAAACACCGTCGACACATTAAAATCGGGTTCAGCAACTACAGAAGTTAAAGGCATTGTTACAACAATGTTTGCAACAATACCGGTAATTGAGCAGGCAATCAAACTCGGGGCAAACTTCATCATCGCTCACGAACCTACATTTTACAGCCACACTGATGAAACAGGATGGCTGGAAACCGACAGCGTGTTTAAACACAAAAAGGAATTGCTTGACAAGCATAAAATAGCTGTGTGGCGTAATCATGATTATATACACAGCCACAGACCCGATGGCGTATATAGCGGCTTACTCGACGCACTTGGCTGGAAACAATATACCACCGAAGATGCACCACAAAATATAAACCTGCCAGCTACCACACTGAAGGAGCTGATAAAAACGATGAAAGAAAAACTGAACATCAGCAACGTGCGGTATATCGGCAACGACGACCAGTCATGCAGAAAAGTGTTGCTGATGCCCGGAGCCGCAGGTGGGCGGCGACAGATTTCTGCAATTGCCGCAACAAATCCCGATGTGGCGGTAGTTGGCGAATTGCAGGAATGGGAAACTGCCGAATACGTCAGGGATGCGCGTGCAGCCGGTAAACAACTATCCCTTGTTGTTCTGGGTCACACAGATAGTGAAGATGGTGGATCAGTCTATATGCGCGACTGGCTAAGGAAAAAAGTTCCGGAACTTGAAGTGACACATATTCATTCAGGTAACCCGTTCTCGTTTGCATAAAATAAACCCACCTTAGCAAAAAACCTGGTTACATGAAATCCTCCTCCAAAAAACAGTTTTTTGAACGCTTCTCCGAAGCTGCAGTAAGAGCAACCGGGAGTTCATCTGCGTTTATTGTTGCCGTGTCTGCCGTGGTCATCTGGGCAGCAACGGGTCCTTTGTTCAACTTTTCCGAAACCTGGCAGCTTGTGATAAATACAGGAACAACTATTGTCACCTTCCTGATGGTATTCCTTATTCAGAAAACCCAGAACAAGGATGCCAAAGCAATCCACCTGAAGTTAAATGAGCTGATTGCTGCACAGGAAGGAGCCAGCAACCGCATGGTAGATATTGAGGATATCAGCGAAAAGGAAATGGATCAGTTACACCGCTTTTATGAAAAACTCGCTGAGCTCGCAAAGGCAGATACCGACCTTTTACAATCTCACTCTATTGATGCAGCACACGAGGTTGCAGAAAACAAACTGAAGAAAATAAGTAGTACGAGAAAGAAAAAAGCACCTAACGAAAAAAAGGCGCAACATTGAAATTAACTAAGCTACCGAGCTGAAATACTTAAATAAACCACCGGTTACAGCAATATTGTATTCGGCATCTTTGTCGCGCATGTGGCGGTGGATATCATCATGATCCTTCCAGATTACCGAGGGACCAAAATTGGAAAGCAACTCCTGGCTATATGGAACGATGTAGTATTCTGTACCACTTTCCCTGATCCAGGCGATACATTCTGCATCGTACACACAGCCATGATACACGAAGGATATTGTAAATGTTTGCATGACATCTCTCTTATAACAATTCCAATACCAATATTCGGAAAATACGGCATGAACTTAGAACGTCTACATGGAAACACTTAGGAGAAGGTGATAAAACGGGGGCGAGTTGTTTATTGTAATCAAATCGTGCGACGAGCAGGATCTACAAACGTTGATCTACGACAATAATCGTGTTGAATT
>JAEZFI010000315.1 GCA_023437745.1 Actinomycetes bacterium | reverse complement strand
GCCGGGGACCGTGGCTGCGACTGCTCGACGCGGTCGGCCTCGGCTTCGACAGCTGAGCGCCCACCGCCGAAGTTCGCCCCCCTGTCGTCGGCATGCGCTGCTGAGCGCGCGAACTTCGACGCCCGAGCAGAATCGCGCGATGCAGACGCTGAACTTCATCGACGGCGAGTTCCGGCCCGCCCGATCGGGCGCGACCGACGAGGTCGTCGACCCCGCCACCGGCACGGTGATCGCGCTCGTGCCGTCGAGCGACGCAACCGACGTGGACGACGCGGTCGCCGCCGCGAGCCGCGCGTTCGTGACGTGGTCCCGCACCACGCCGCGGGAGCGGCACGAGGCGCTGGCGGCGTTGGCGGAGCGCATCGCCGCCGACCTGCCCGAGCTCTGCCGCCTCGAGTCGCTCAACGTGGGGAAGCCGGTCGGGATCATCGACTTCGAGATGGACCTGACCGTCGACAACTGGCGGTTCTTCGCGGCCGCTGGGCGTTTCCTGCAGGCCCCGGTGGCGGGGGAGTACATGACGGGGTACACCTCGATGCTGCGTCGGGCGCCCGTCGGGGTCGTGGGCTCGATCGCCCCGTGGAACTACCCGCTGAACATGGCGACGTGGAAGGTCGCGCCGGCGCTGGCCGCGGGGTGCACGGTGGTCCTCAAGCCCTCCGAGCTGACGCCGCTCAGCGCCCTCCGCCTCGCCGAGCTCACCGAGGGCCTGCTGCCGCCCGGTGTCCTCAACGTGGTGTGCGGCCAGGGCGAGACGGCCGGCGACCGACTGGTCCGGCACCCCGACGTGGCGATGGTGTCCCTCACGGGCGACGTGGACACGGGTCGCCTGATCGCCCGGAACGCCGCCGACTCGCTGAAGCGGGTGCACCTGGAGCTGGGCGGCAAGGCACCCGTGGTCGTGTTCGACGACGCCGACCTCGACGCCGTGGTCGCCGGCGTCCGGGCCGGCGGGTTCTACAACTCCGGGCAGGACTGCACCGCCGCGTGCCGCATGGTCGTGGGGCCGGGCCTGTTCGACCGGCTGGTGCCGCGCCTCGCCGAGGAGGTCGCCGCGATCCCGATGGGCGACCCGAACGACCCGGACGTGGAGGTCGGTCCCGTCGTGGCCCGGCGCCAGCAGGACCGCGTCGCGGGCATGGTCGAGCGCGCCGTCGCCGCCGGTGCGGAGGCGGTCGTCGGCGGGCGCCGTGGCGACGGCCCGGGGGCGTTCTACGAGCCGACGCTGCTCGTGGGTCCGCAGCAGCACGACGAGATCGTCCAGCGGGAGGTGTTCGGCCCGGTCGTCACCGTGCAGCGGGCAGCGACGGAGGACGACCTGATCGCCATGGCCAACGACGTGGAGTACGGGCTCGCGGCCTCGGTGTGGACCCGCGACGTGGGGCGGGCCATGTCCGCCGCGTCAGCGCTCCGGTTCGGCACCGTCTGGGTCAACGACCACATCCCGATCATCTCGGAGATGCCGCACGGCGGATTCGGGCACTCGGGCTACGGCAAGGACATGTCACTCGTGGCCGTCGAGCACTACACCGAGCTCCAGCACGTCATGGTCAAGCTGTCCTGACGCGCCGGGCCAGCCGGGCCGGGCCAGCTCCACCTCTACGCGAAGCGGCGCTGCAGCCAGTCGAGCAGCACCGCGTTCACCTGCTCGGGCTGCTCCTGCTGCACCCAGTGACCGGCCTTCGGGATCATGTGCATCTCGAGGTCCTCGATCTGGTCGGGCATGCCGGCCGCCATCCACGGCGGGAGGGCCGGGTCCCACTCGGCCGTGATCATCAGGCACGGCACGCCCGGGTCGGTCGAGCAGAGGTCGGGGTGCAGCTCCCGGTTGCGGTCGAGGTTGCGGTACCAGTTGATGCCGCCGCGGAACCCCGTGCGAGTGAAGGTGTCGACGTAGACGGCCAGCTCCTCGGGGCTGACGAAGACGTCGCCCACCGGCTCCATCGCGTCGAGGTCGCGGAACGGGTTCATGTCGAGCTTGCCGTCGCGCATCATGCGGTCGACGACGGTCGTGGGATCCACGCCACCGACCATCATCTTCCCGAAGAGCTGCGCGGCGCGGGGGTCCAGCTCGGCCTCGGCGACGCCGGGTTGCTGGAACCAGAGCATGTACATCCGCTCGTGGTCGCCGTCGACCAGGTTCTCGAGCATCCCCGTGCCCGGGAAGGCGACGGCGGGCGTGCACACGCCGACCAGCCCGGCGACGCGCTCGGGGAACAGCGTCGGCATGGCCCAGATGACCGCGCCGCCCCAGTCGTGCCCGACGAACACGGCGCGGTCGATGTCGAGCTGGGCGCACAGCGCGTCGAGGTCACCGCACAGGGCGTCGATGTCGTAGGCCTCGATCGGCTCGGGAGCCGTCGAGCCGCCGTAGCCGCGCTGGTCGGGCGCCACCGCGCGGAAACCACCGTCGGCGACCGCCGTGATCTGGTGGCGCCACGAGTAGGCCAGCTCCGGGAAACCGTGGCTGAAGACGACCGCCGGGCCCTCGCCGGCGTCGAGGACCGACAGCTCGATCGGCCCGTGACCCCGGTCGGGGAGGGCGACGAGTCGTGGTTCCGGCAGGGTCGGGGCGGTGCTCACGGCCCGGACTGTACGACGGAGGCTCGACCCGGTGTCGGTCGTCGCCGCAACGACCGGCGCCTCGACGCCGCCGGTTCATACGGAGGCGGCGGCGCCGAGCCGGTCGACGGGCCGGAGGTGGCGCCGGTCGATGACGTGGTCGATGAGGCCGTAGCGGATGGCGTCCTCCCCACGGACGATGAAGTCGCGGTCCATGTCGACTCGGAGGGTGCTCTGGCCCTGCACCCCGCCGTGCGGCTGGTGGACGAGGATCCGCGCGTTCGGCAACGCGAACCGCTTGCCCGGCGCGCCCGCGGCGAGCAGGACGGCGGCAGCGGACGCAGCCTGGCCGACGCAGATCGTCGACACCTCGGACGCGATGAACTGCATGGTGTCGTGGATGGCGAACAACCCGTTCACGTCGCCGCCAGGGGAGTTGATGTACAGCGCGATGTCCTGGTCGTGCGCCTCGGACTCGAGGTGGAGCAGCTGCGCGACGACGAGGTTCGCCACGCTCTCGTCGATGGCGGAGCCGAGGAAGATGATCCGGTTCGCGAGGAGCCGTGAATAGATGTCGTAGGCGCGTTCGCCCCGCTGAGTGGACTCGATGACGGTGGGGATGAGCATGGTCGGCCGGCCCGACGGCCTCGGTCGCTGGCTGGCCGACGAGGTCCACGTGGAGCTCACCCCCGGCGCCACCGGCACGCTGGTCGACGACGACGTGGTGCGCGGCGTCGACGTGGAGCGGCGCGACGAAGGACGACGGCTGGCGTTCCGCTGGTGGCCCGAGGACGACGCACAGCGTGTGTCCCACGTCAGCATCGACGTGCTGCCACGGCCCGATGGCGGCTCCCGCATCGAGGTCGTCGAGACGCTGCCGGGATGGCCGTCGATGTCGATGTCGATGTCGGCGGTCGAGGCGTCGCTCGCCGACGGCGGCATCCGCTGGGAGGTGGCGGCGCTGCTGCTCTGGGCCGGGACCCAGCGCGCCCGGGTGCGGTGAGCGCTGCGATCCGACCCTCGCCGCTCGACGACCTGTTCGGTGCCCTTGCCGACCCGACCCGCCGGGCCCTGCTGCGCCGCCTGATCGAGGAGGGGCCCGAGACCGCCACGGAGCTCGCCGCCGACTCGCCGCTCACGCGCCAGGCCGTCACCAAGCACCTCCGAGCGCTGGTCGACGCCGGGCTGGCCGAGCCGACCCGCGTCGGGCGCTCCGTCACCTACACGGCGACACCCGAGCCGCTCGCGCAGGCCATCGCGTGGTTGATCGAGTCGAGCCCGGCGTGGGACCGGCGCATGGAGCGGCTGCAGGCCTCGGGCCGTCGACGGTCGAGCTGACGGCAGCTCAGTCCGTGGCCGCGTCCCAGGTGTGGCCCACCCAGTCCCTTACGTCGTCGCCCCACAGCAGGGCGCCGGCGGTGGTGGCCACGACGAGCGCGCCCATCGTCGCCCACTGCCGGGCCGGGATCCGACCCTCCTCGGGGATGCCGGGGATGCGCCGCCGGATGAGGCGGATCGTGCGCTCGGCCCATGCGTAGGGGAGCAGCGAGAGCCCGACGATGATCAGCAGCCAGCCCGGCCCGGGGAGGGGGAGCGCCGCGATGCCGAGGAGGACGATCGTGAAGCCGCCGACGATCCGGGCGGCGCGGAGCATCAGGCTCTGGCGGATCTCCTCCTCGGTCTCCTCGTGCCGGCCGGTGAGGACCTCCGCCTCGCGTGCGGCGGCCCGGAGCCGCTCACCGAAGCCCTCCGGCTCGACGACCAGGCCGGACAGCGGGCCCGGCTCGGGTTGCCCGGTCACCTCGGGCGGGTTCGGCTCGGTGTCGTCGCGCAGGTCCTTCTCCATGGTGACCGCGATTGTGCCAGGCCACGTCGTGCCCGCCCTCGCGGTCGTGCGCGACCGCTCGGAACCTCGACCGGCGCGAATGCTGGCGCTGGGGCGCTCCTTGCACCACGCTGTCGCCCCATGGCACGAGACGACGCGTCGAGCGCCCCGTGGGCGGTCTCCCTGACCGTCCCCGAGGAGCTCCTCAACGAACTGGCCGCCGCGGGGATCGGGGACGGGGTCGCCGTCGCCGAGTTCCGCAACGTGTTCCAGCTCCCCATGATGGGACCGCTCGAGCTGGCCGTGAACATGTCGATCGTCGAGGTCTCGTTCACGATGCTGGCGGACCACGACGGCGCGCTGCTCGGCCGCGTCCGCGCCACCGGGGCCGTCGAGGTCATCGGCGACTCACCGATGCCGGTCCTTCCGGGGCTGGCCCGCGTGCGGGGGGACGTGCTGGTCCGGCCGATCATCGAGCTGCGGGACGACGGGTCCTTCGTGGCCGTGCTCGACCTCATGAACAGCGAGCTGATCGGCATGGTGCTGGAGGGCATCGACGGCCTCGAGGCCGACATGGACGCGCAGGCGCAGCTCAGCCAGATGCTGTTCGCTGCGGTCGGTGGCGAGCTGTTCGCCGGGCTCGCCGAGAACCTGGGCAACCTCGGCGTCGAGCTGGGCCCCGACGAGGGCGCGATGGTCGCCGGCATCGGGGTGGCGGCGGGCCCGGCCGTGGTCGACGTGCGCGACGGCTGCATGGTCGTGGGGCTGCCCGCGACGCCCGGCCTCGCCGGTCACGCCGAACCGGCCCCCGCGTCCGGGTGCCGGCTCGGGGTGGGCCTCTCGTCCGCGGCGCTCGAAGTGCTCACGCTCCTCGCCGCCTCGCTCCAGTTCCCGGGCGCCCTGCCGCTCGAGATCGACCTGCACACGTCGAGCCGACGGGTGGGCGCCCGCGTGCGCTCGACCCGCCTCGTCGACCACCCGCTGGTGCCGGACCTGCGGTCCTCGCTCCGCACCACCCTTCGCCCGCGGCTCGTCGGCGACCGCATCGAGATCTCGCTGCGTGAGGCGTGGGTGGAGCTGCCGTCGGTCGTCCCCGACGTGGTGAACCGCTTCAACCGGTTCGTCGGGGGCGTGGCCTCGCGGGCGTCGCTGTCGGTCAGCCTCCCCGCCACGGTCACGCTGCCGGTGCGCCCGGAGTCGGACCGCACGGTGGACCTCACCGTCAGCTCGCTCGACGTCAGCGAGGACGGTGTGACGGCGTCCATCGCCGCGGCCTTCTGATGGGTGCGGCTGGTCACGAGGCGCGGTCGAGCGGCAGCACAGCGTGAAGATGCTTGACGACGCACGGATCCTCTGTTTCGATCGATCGATCCCCGGGCGACAAGGGGGTGTGATCGCGGCCGGGGGGCTCGGGACAACGACGTCCTGTCCTCGAGCCACACGCATCGGGAGGGAGCCCGAGCGGGGGCGCCTACGGGCGCCCTCGATCGCGTTCGGGGTGCGGCGCGGCGAGGGCGAGCGGTGAGCGGGTTCCGTTCGGCGCCGCACAGCTGGACCCTGCCCGAGGTCTCGGGGATCGGCCGGCTGCCGATGGCCGCCACCGGGGTGTCGTACCCGGACGAGGCCTCGGCGCGGACGGGCGCTCCGTCGCCCTGGGTCCTGCCGCTCGACGGGGCCTGGCGGTTCGAGCTGGTCGGCCGACCGACGGACGCGCCGGACGGCTTCGAGCTGCCCGGCTTCGACGACGCCCCGTGGCGCTCGGTCCCGGTGCCGGGTGACTGGGCGACCTACGGGCTGGCCGGACCCGAGGCCGTGCCGATCTACACGAACGTGGTCACGCCGTTCGCAAGTGACCCACCGGACGTCCCCGACGACAACCCGACGGGCCTCTACCGGCGCACCTTTCGCATCCCGGGCGGGTGGGCCGGTCGCAGGGTGCACCTGACCGTCGGCGCCGCCGAGAGCGTCGTCCACGTCTGGGTCAACGGCGTCGAGGTCGGCTGGGGGAAGGACTCGCGCCTGCCCTCGGCGTGGGACGTCACCGACGCGGTCGTGCGGGGTGAGAACACGATCGTGCTCGCCGTGGTCCAGTGGAGCGACGCGTCGTGGATCGAGGACCAGGACCAGTGGTGGATGCCGGGCATCCATCGCTCGGTCGGCCTCACGGCGGTCGGCCAGGTCCGCCTGGCGGACCTGGTCACCACGGCGGGACTCGAGGTCGGGGCGCCGGGTGGGCCATCGGCCGGCACCCTCACGCTCGAGGTCACGGTCGGCTCCGCCGCCCCGCTCCCACCGGGCTGGACGGTCGACGCGACCGTCGAGGACCGGCGCGGGCGCGTCGTCGCGAAGGTGTCGCCCCAGGACGTCGCGCGCTTCGAGCACGGGGACGAGCTGACCGAGCTCCTGTCGGGCATGTTCCACCCCGGGCCCGTGGTCTCGGCGGACCTGCGGGTCGACGACGTCGCGCCCTGGTCGCACGAGTCGCCGAACCTGTACACCGCGGTCGTCCGGCTCCGTGACCCCGACGGCGCGGTCGTCGAGGTGCGGCGCCAGCGCATCGGGTTCCGGTCGGTGGAGGTCGGCGACAACGAGCTGCGCATCAACGGTCGGCCCGTCACCATCGTGGGCGTCAACCACCACGAGCACGACGACCGGCAGGGCAGGGTGGTGCCGCTCGAGGTGCTCCGACGTGATCTGGAGCTGATGAAGCAGCACCACGTCAACGCCGTGCGCGCCGCCCACTACCCGCACCAGGAGGCGTTCTACGACCTCTGCGACGAGCTCGGGCTCTACGTGGTCGACGAGGCGAACGTGGAGAGCCACGCCCGCCAGGCGAGCCTCTGCCACGACCCGAGGTACCTCGGCGCGATCGTCGAGCGAGGCGTGCGGATGGTGCGCCGGGACCGCAACCACGCGTGCGTGATCGCGTGGTCGTTGGGGAACGAGAGCGGCGACGGCGCGGCGCACGCCGCCATGGCCGCGGCGATCCGTCGCCTCGATCCGAGCCGGCCCCTGCACTACGAGGGCCCGCTGATGCACGACCTCCACGCCGAGGCGCCCGTCACCGACATCGTGTGCCCGATGTACCCCGAGATCGACGCGATCGTCGGGTGGGCCACGTCAGGTCGCGACCGGCGCCGGCCCCTGATCATGTGCGAGTTCTCCCATGCGATGGGCAACTCGAACGGGTCGCTCGCCGACTACTTCGCCGCCTTCGACGCCCACCACGGCCTGCAGGGCGGCTTCATCTGGGAGTGGGTCGACCACGGGATCCGGAGGGAGGCAGCCGACGGCACGGCGTACTGGACGTACGGCGGCGACCAGGGCGAGGCCGATCGGTACCTCGGCCGCCACGACGCCAACTTCTGCTGCGACGGCCTCGTTGGCCCGGATCGCACTCCTCATCCGGCGCTGGCGGAGCTGAAGGCGCTCGCGCAACCGGTGCGGGTCACGCGCCGCCGGGACGGGCGCCTCTGCGTCGAGAACCGTCGCTGGTTCGGGGGCCTCGAGGACCTGCGCTGCCGGTGGGAGCTGGCGGCCGACGGTCGGGTGGTCGAACGGGGTGAGCTGGCACTGCCCGACGTCGGGCCGCGGGAGGTCGCCGTGATCGACGCGCCGACGGGCACCCGTCCGGCCGCCGTCGACGGCGCCGTGCTCACGTTCCGCTTCACGCCGCGCCGGCGTCCCGCCTGGGCCGACGCCGGCTGGGAGGCCGCGTGGGCGCAGGTGGACCCCGGTTCTGTCACCCTCCGTGCGACGGATCCGTCGCCCCGGGCGGGACAGAACACCGCGGTGGGCCTCGGCGAGAAGGGGATCCGGGTGGGCGAGGTGGAGCTCGGGTGGCCGGAGCTCTGCGCCATGCGGGCCTCGACGGACAACGACGGCATCAAGTCGGGCTGGATGGCAGGGGTCGGCGCTCGGGGCCGCTGGCTGCGGTGGGGGCTCCACGAGATGGCGCCCGACGTCGTCACCCTCCGGGTCGAGGCGGGCCGCGCCGAGCGGGTCACCCGGTGGCAGCCGTCGGGCGGCGGTGAGCCGTGGGAGCACCGCCAGCGGGTGCGGATCGTCGACGGCGTCGTGCGCGTCGACGAGGAGGTCGAGGTCCCCACCGAGTACGACGACGTCCCCCGCGTCGGCACCTCCCTCACGCTGCCGGTGGCGTACGAGCGCCTCGCCTGGTTGGGCCTCGGCCCGCACGAGACCTACCCCGACCGCTGCCTGGCGCCGTTCGGGCGCTGGCGATCGACCGTCGCCGAGCAGTACGTCCCCTACGTCGTCCCGCAGCACCACGGGTGGCACCACGCCACCCGGTGGTTCCGCCTCGACGCGGGCCCCGGGAGCGGGTTGCCGCCGCTCCGGATCACACCGTCGCGTCCACTGGGCTTCTCGGCGCTGCACCACTCGTGGACGGACCTCGACGCGGCCCGCCACACCGTCGACCTCCCGCAGGCCACGGCGACGTTCGTCCACCTCGATGCGGCGCACCGCGGGCTGGGCACGGCGTCGTGCGGACCCGACGTGCTCCCTCGGTACCGGGTCCCCGTCGGCGCGCACCGCTGGTCGTGGAGGATCGACCCGCGGTGAGGTGACGCCGCCCCGCGTGGTACAGACTTTCCGCCGTGACCGATCGGGACGACTGGAACCTCGCCACCGCGTGGGAGGCGATCGCGGACGCCGTGGGCGACGCGGACGCCACCATCCACGCCGGTGTCGCACACTCGTGGAGTCGCTTCGAAGAGCGCTCGTCCCGTCTCGCCGGCGTCCTCGCGGCCCACGGGATCGGGCACGACGCGAAGGTCGGCCACCTCCTCTACAACGGCCCCGAGTACCTGGAGACGACGTTCGCGTCCTTCAAGCAACGCTCGGTGCCGGTCAACGTGAACTACCGGTACACCGAGCACGAGCTGCGGAGCCTGCTCGAGAACGCCGACGCCGAGGCCGTCGTCGTCAGCAGCGAGCTGGCCGAGCGGCTCGCCGCGGTGCGCGACGACCTGCCCCTCCTCCGCCTGGTGATCCAGGTCGGGCCGGGCGAGCTGATCGACGGCGCCCTGCGCTACGAGGAGGCGGTCGCCGTCGGCGACCCCGCGCCGCGCGTCGACCGGTCCCTCGACGACCTGTGGTTCCTCTACACGGGGGGCACGACGGGCATGCCCAAGGGCGTGATGTGGCCCCACCGGTCGCTGTACGGGACCACTGCGGCGACCTTCAAGGGCGCCCGGGAGGAGCTGCCCGCCGGCCCCGCCGGGGTGGCCGAGGCCGCGCGCCGGATCCACGAGTCCGGGCTCGCCGCCCGACTGCTGCCCGCCGCCCCGCTCATGCACGGCACGTCGGCGATCACGTCGTGGGGGACGCTCACGTCGTCGGGCTGCGTGGTGACGCTGGCAGAGCGCAGCTTCGACGCCGTGGAGCTGCTCGAGGCGATCGAGCGGGACCGCGTGACGAACCTCGTGATCGTGGGGGACGCGTTCGGGCGTCCGATCGTGGCGGCGCTCGAAGCGGCGGCTGCCGAGGGGCGCAGCTGGGACCTGTCGAGCCTCCGGATGATCGTCTCGTCCGGGGTGATGTGGTCCGAGCCGGTCAAGGAGGCGATGCTCGAGCACGTCGACGCCGTCCTCGCCGACCTGCTGGGCTCGTCCGAGGCGATCGGCTTCGCCAACTCGGTCGCCAAGCGCGGTCGCTCGGTTCGCACGGCGCGGTTCCGGCTGGGCCCGGACGCCGCCGTGTTCGACGACTCGGGCACGGCCGTCGAGCCGGGCTCCGGTCAGGTGGGCATGCTCGCCGTGGGCGGACCGATCCCGATCGGCTACTACAAGGACCCCGAGAAGTCGGCGGCCACGTTCCGCCGGATCGACGGCCGGACGTGGTCCACGCCGGGGGACTTCGCCACCGTGGAGGCCGACGGGACCATCACGCTCCTGGGTCGCGGCTCGGTGTGCATCAACACGGCAGGCGAGAAGGTCTTCCCCGAGGAGGTGGAGGAGACGCTGAAGGTCCATCCTGCGGTCGAGGATGCCAACGTCGTCGGTGTCCCCGACGAGAGGTGGGGCCAGTCGGTCACCGCCGTGGTGGGGCTCGGGCCCGACGCCACCGCGACGGAAGCCGAGCTGATCGCCCACTGCCGCACCACGCTCGCCGGCTACAAGTGCCCCAAGCGGATCGTGTTCGTGGAGCGGATTCGGCGCGGTCCGAACGGCAAGGCCGACTACCGCTGGGCCGCCGGCGTCGCGCAGGGCAGCGGAGCCGATGGTGCGTCGTGACCTGCTCCGCTGGGTGGCGGTGCTCGCGGTCGCGGTCGTCGTGGCCGTCGGCTGCTCGGCCGACCCGGTCACCGCGCCCGCGGACGTCGACTTCCTGTCCCTGAAGCTCGGCGGCGCCACCACGGCGAAGGCGCTGCGCGGGCGGCCGTACAACCAGAGCGCTCGCAACCTGACGAACGAGCAGCTGCGGATGTTCGGCGCCGGTGCCGACACGTTCGATGCCGACTTCGAGGACCCCGAGCTGGGGCCGGCCTTCAACGCGATCAGCTGCCTGGGCTGCCACCACGACGGGATGCAGGGCGCCGTCGACCCCGACCAGCCGCCAGGCCTGCTGGTCCGGTTCAGCCTGCCGGGGGCCGACGAGCACGGCGCCCCGCTGCCCGAGCCGACGTACGGCCTGCAGCTGCAGACCGACGGCCCGGGCCTGGAAGGCGGCCTGCGCATCACCTACGCGCCGGTCCTCCACCGCTGGGTCGACGGCAGCGAGTCCACGATCCACCGGGCCGACATCGCCCTCGATCTGACTCGTGGCCCGCTCGCGCCGGGCACGCTGCAGTCGGCTCGCATGGCGCCGCCGATGGTCGGCCTCGGCCTCCTGGAGGCGATCCCCGACGCGGACCTGCTGGCGGCCGCGGATCCGGACGACGCCGACGGCGACGGCATCTCCGGGCGCGTCAACCGGGTGTGGGACGCGCGTCGGGGGACCACGGTGGTGGGCCGCTTCGGGTGGAAGGCCGGGCAGCCGACGGTGTCCCAGCAGACCGTCGTCGCGCTCCACGACGACATGGGCATCACGACGAGCGAGTCGCCGGGCGTCTGCGATCGGCAGGGCGCAGCCTGCGACCCGTCGTCGGGCAGCGGCCGCATCGAGCTGGACGACGCCGACCTCGCCGACCTCGTCTTCTACAACCGCACGATCGCGGTGCCGATCGCCCGTGACGTCGATGCCGACGCGGTGCGCGCCGGGGCCGCCCGGTTCGTCGAGGTCGGCTGCGCCGCCTGCCACACGCCCACGCAGCGGACCGATGGCGACTCGGTGGCGGCGCTCGCGGACCAGGAGCTCCACCCGTACACCGACCTGCTGCTCCACGACATGGGCCCCGGCCTCGCCGACGGGCGGCCTGAGTTCGAGGCGTCGGGCTCGGAGTGGCGCACGCCCCCGCTGTGGGGCCTCAGCCGCCGCATGGAGGTGACGGGCTCGCCCGCCCTGCTGCACGACGGGCGGGCGCGGAACGTGACCGAGGCGATCCTCTGGCACGGTGGCGAGGCGTCGGCCGCCCGCCGCGCCTTCGAGCGCCTCGACCGCGACGCCCGCGCCGAGCTCCTGGCGTTCCTCGACACCCTCTGACCGGCCGCAGCCCGCCGTTCTGTGGCGTGGATCGCGCCAGTTCTGGCGCGTCTCACGGCACAGAACGGCCGGGGTGTCGTCCTAGGGTCGGTGGATGCTCAGCCTGGAGCTCACCGAGACCTGGCGTGGCGTGCTCGCCGCCGGCGGCCGCATCGCCCTGATCCTGCTCATCGCGGTCGTCCTCAACGCCCTCGCCCGCCGTGGGATCCGCCGCATCGGGAACCGCATGATGCTGGCCGCGGAGGAGGTCCGGGGCCGTGCCCCCAACGTGCTGGTCAGCGGTGACCGTGCCGCTCGAGCGCAGGCCCGGACCAACACGCTCACCTCGGTGCTCGGCAGCATCGTGTCGGCGACCGTGCTGACCATCGCGCTGCTGATGGTCCTCGGCGAGCTGGAGGTGTCGCTCGGCCCGCTCATCGCCGGCGCCGGCGTGGCGTCGGTCGCGATCGGCTTCGGTGCGCAGAGCATCGTCCGCGACGTCCTGGCCGGGATGTTCGTGGTCATCGAGGACCAGTACGGCGTGGGCGACATCATCGACGCCGGGCCGGCGTCGGGCACCGTGGAGCACGTCTCGCTGCGGAGCACCCGCCTGCGCGACGTCGCCGGGACGGTGTGGCACATCCCCAACGGCGCGATCGTCGCCGTGGGCAACAAGAGCCAGAACTGGGCTCGAGCCGTGATCGACGTGCTCGTCAGCCACGACGCCGACCTGCGACGGGCCCGCACCGTCGCCAAGGAGGTGGCCGAGGAGCTGGCGGCCGACCCCGAGTGGTCACAGCTGCTCGCCGGTGCCACCGACGAGCAGGGCGTGCAGGCGGTGGGGCCCGAGGGCGTCACGCTGCGCATCGTCGTCGACACCGAGCCGGCGTCGCAGTGGGCGGTCGAACGGGAGCTGCGCCTCCGCATCAAGGAGGCGTTCGACGAGGCGGGCGTGAAGATGTCCTCCTTCGCCGTCCCGCCGAGCCGGCCGGGCAGCTGATCTCGCCGGTCCGGCGCCGGGCCTCAGCATCCACCAATCGCCGCCGGGCGGCTCGTAGCGTCACGGCGTGACGTCCGCGCGAGCTGGAGAGGTGGTGTCGTGGCCAAGAAGATGAGCCTCTTCGCCTTCCTCGCGATCGGCATCCTCGGGTTCCTCATCTGGCAGGACCCCAACGGCGCGGGCGACATCGTGAAGGAGTTCTTCTCCATGGTCGGCGACGTGCTCGCGCAGGCCTGGGAGAAGATCGGCGACTTCTTCAGCAGCGTCGCCAACGGCTGATGCGGGTCCACCCTGACCGCAAGGTCGAGGAGTTCCTGACCGACGCCGAGGAGATCGTCCACACATGCCCGCCCGACATGCTCGGCGCCTCGGTCAGCGAGCTGCCGTCCGTCGCCCTCGCCGCGGTCTTCGCCGGCATCGGCCTGTCGAGCCGTTCGACGGTCGTCGTGGCGATCGGCCTGCTGGTGGCGCTGGCCCTCGTGCTCCACTCGGTGTGGACGCTGCTGAGCACCTGGTACACCCGCTACGTGCTCACCGACCACCGCGCGATGCGGGTGTCGGGCCTCGTCGGCACGGACTGCGAGTGGGTGTCGTGGTCGAAGGTGACCGACGTGTCGATCAACCGCACGGTGCTCGACTGGCTCCTCAAGACCGCGACGATCCGCATCCAGTCGGCCAACGAGTCGTCGAGCTTCAAGACGATGCGCGACGTGCCCCGACCCATGGAGTTCGCCGACGCGGTGACGCGGGCCGTGAACGCCCGGCAGGGGAGGGTGACGGTCGTGCCGACGCCGAGCGGGCGGCGGCGCGAGCTGCGACGCAGGGCGGCCGCCGGGCGTCGTTGAGCGCACGGCGC
>JAEZFI010000233.1 GCA_023437745.1 Actinomycetes bacterium | reverse complement strand
TTAACCCCCCCGGGGCGGGGGCGGTCCCCCCCGCCCAGCCCTGATCCCGCCGCTGACCGTGACGCAGTCGTCGCCACCAACGCGGTCCAGAGACCGTTGGAACGGCTGCAAGGGACCGATGTGGTGGTCACCTCGTAGCGGAGGAGCGTTTCGTGCGCCGTCATGCAGTGATGATCGGCGAACAGGGGTTCACGTGTAAGGGTCGTACGGATCATTCACCGGACCCGGACGGCCCCGATTCGAGGTCCGCGAGGACTACTGCCCGGCGGAGGACGTCGTCGAGCATCGGCGGGGTGAGCCGGCCCGTGAACGTGTTCTGCTGGCTCACGTGGTAGCAGCCGAGGAGCGTCCGCCCGTGCGGCAGCACCGCCTCGGCACCGTGCTGGAACCGGGGACGTCCCTGGGCGCCGAGGAGCCGGGCCGCCTCGCCGAACCCGAACCCGCCCAGGGCGATCACGACGCGCATCCGCGTGAGCAGTGCCAGCTCCCGGTCGAGGAACGGGCGGCAGGTGTCGCGCTCCTCGGGGGTGGGCTTGTTGGCGGGCGGCGCGCACTTCACCGGCGCGGTGATGTAGCAGTCCGTGAGCACGAGGCCGTCGTCACGGGCGACGGAGGTCGGCTGCGAGGCCAACCCGACGCGGTGCAGGCCGGCGTAGAGGAAGTCGCCGGAGCGGTCGCCGGTGAACATGCGGCCCGTGCGGTTCGCGCCGTGCGCCGCGGGCGCCAGTCCCACGACGACGATCCGGGCGTCGGGGTCGCCGAACCCGGGCACGGGTCGGCCCCAGTACTCCTCGTCGCGGTAGGCGGCGCGCTTGGTCCGCGCCACCTCCTCGCGCCACGCCACGAGCCGTGGGCACGCTCGGCAGGCCGACACCTCCGCGGCGAGCACGTCGAAGGGTTCCCGGGGGTTGGGCACGGCCGCAGCGTAGGGGGCACCGGTCCGCCACCTGATGGGCTCGCCCGATCCACCGATAGGGTGCAACGAGCCATGGCCGCCACGAGACGACAACCCGCGACCCCCCGGCCGACGCTCGTCGTCCTCGTGCGGCACGGCCAGACGTCCACCACGGGCAAGGTGCTGCCCGGTCGGGCCAAGGGCCTGCACCTCAGCGAGACGGGGATCGGCCAGGCCCAGGCGGCCGCCGGGCGCCTGGCGCTGCTGCCGAAGGTGCACGCCGTCTACGCGTCGCCCCTCGAGCGCACGCGTGAGACCGCTGCGCCCATCGCCAAGGCGGTCGGGGTCCGGACCCGCACGACCAAAGGCCTCCTCGAGTGCGACTTCGGGGACTGGACCGGGGCGAAGCTCTCCGACCTGATGAAGCGGCCCGAGTGGCGCACGGTCCAGAGCGCGCCGTCCACCTTCCGCTTCCCCGGCGGCGAGTCGTTCGTGGAGATGCAGTCACGCATCACCGGTGAGCTGGACCAGCTCGCCGCACGGCACCCGGGCGAGACGATCGTCTGCGTGTCGCACGCCGATCCGATCAAGGCCGCCGTCGCGCACGCCGCCGGCACGCACCTCGACCTCTTCCAGCGGATCGTCATCTCGCCGTGCTCCATCACCCCGATCCTGATGGGCCACGGCGCCCCCGTGGTCCTGGCCGTCAACTCCACGGGCGACGACCTGTCGACCCTGGCCCCCTCGTGATCGGACCACGAGGATGAGCGAGTCGTTCGACATGCCCGAGGTCACCCACTTCGTGTGCGGCACGGTGGGGCCGCCCGGTCAGCGGGTCTTCCACCTCCAGGTCGAGGCCGAGGGCCGCCTGGTCTCCTTCCGCGCCGAGAAGCAGCAGGTGGCGATCCTGTGCGACTACCTCGAACGCATCCTCGCCACGCACGACGTCCCGGAGGGGCCGCCCGCGCACATGCGCGAGCTGGTCGAGCCCGTGCTCGACGAGTGGATCGTCGGGTCGATGATGGTCGCCATCAACGAGGCGGCCGGTCGGGTCATCGTCATCGCCGAGGAGATGGTTCCGGACGACGACGAGGACGACCCCGAGGTCGAGCCGGCGCAGGCCCGATTCGGGATGACGCGCAGCCAGGTCGAGGCGTTCATCGACGGCGCACGCCGCGTCGTCGAGGGTGGTCGACCGATCTGCCGGCTGTGCGGTCGGCCGATGGACAGCACGGGTCACCCGTGCCCGCGTCTCAACTGAAGGTCCGGGTCCTGCGATGACCCCTCCCCACGACGACTGGGCGGACGACCCGGACGACGGGGACCTCGACGGCGAGGCCGAGACGGGCCACCGCCTCGAGGACGTGCTCGACGCGACGATCGGGCTGGACGACCCCGCCGTCGTCCCGCTGCTGTGCCACGGCGACATCGAGCTGCACGGACGGATGCCGTGGAGCTCGAACGGCACCTTCCTGGTGAGCGTCGACGACGGCACCCGCCGCGTGCAGGCGATCTACAAGCCCGAGCGCACCGAGCGACCGCTGTGGGACTTCCCCTCCGGGCTGTGGCGCCGGGAGGTCGCGACGTACCGCCTCGCCGAGCACCTCGGCTGGCACGTCGTCCCGCCCACCGTCATCCGACCCGACGGCCCGCTCGGCGTCGGCTCGCTGCAGTGCTACGTGCCGTCGGAGTACTCGGAGCACTACTTCACGCTGCGGGAGGAGCCGGCGCACCGGCGGGCCCTCGAGGAGCTGTGCGTCCTCGACATCGTGAGCAACAACACGGACCGCAAGGGCGGCCACGTCCTGCTCGGTCACGACGGCCGGATCTGGGGCATCGACCACGGCCTCTCCTTCCACGAGGAGTTCAAGCTGCGAACCGTCCTGTGGGACTTCGCGGGAGCACCGATCCCGGGTGACCTCGTCGAGGCGCTCGTCGCGCTCCTGGACGAGGGCCTCCCCGAGGACGTGAGGGAGCTGCTCTCCTCCGAGGAGGCGGATGCGGTGCTCGACCGGACCCGCGGCGTCGTGGCGCGTGGCGTGTTCCCGGTGGACCCGACCGGGCGGCGCTACCCCTGGCCGCTGGTCTGAGCGAGGGGGCCCCGACCCCCGTCGGTGGCCCACCGAGGGCGGCGATCGCACCCCCACGTCCGTCCGTGCCAGGGGGGTGCACGGCGCCCTGATTCCTTGTACAACTTGTAACCCGCCGCCCCGACTCGTCGCTGTGCCGGGAGTCACGCGACACTGTGGCGCGCTATGGAGAGGAGACGACGTGTCCGACGAACCGATCGGTGACGACTGGTGGCAGGCATCTGACGGGAAGTGGTACCCGCCGGAGACGCACCCCGACCGCGTGGTCACCGAGACGCCGGCTGCCCCCGAGCCGGATCCGAAGCGCGGCACGTTCTCCGTCCTGCCCGACCCCGTCCCCGGGGAGCGGGTCCTGATCGACCCCGACACCGTGCCGACGCCCGGTGACCGCACGGGTCCCGACCAGCCCGCGGGCTCGCCCCTGTTCGGCACCAGCCGCTCCGGCGGTGAGGGCTCGACGTGGGCGCCGGGTGGGGCGACCTCGTCCGGCGCTCCGGCCGGCACGGGTGGCCTCGGTGCGCCCCCCGGCTCCGGTGCGCCCGCCGGCATGGGC
>JAEZFI010000204.1 GCA_023437745.1 Actinomycetes bacterium | reverse complement strand
GCCGGTGTGCGTCCGGGCGGGGGGCGGCGGCGGCCCGACGGGCTCGCCGAGCGTGCCCTCGTCGCCACCAGCTCCGCATGCGTGGCTGCTGCCGCGCTCCTCCCGCTCGGGGGGCTGCTCGTGCGGTCGCTCCGGGTGGACGGCGGCTGGGGCCTCGGGAACTTCGCAGCGCTCGCCGACCCGGTGGCGGGCACGACCGGCGTCGTCTCCCCGCTCGGTGCGATGGGTGCGTCGGTCGTGAACGCCACGGTCGCGACGGCGATCGCCATGGCCGTCGCACTCCCCGCGTCGGCCGTCGTCGCCCGGGGCGGGCGGCTGGGAGCGCTCGTCGACCAGGCGCTCTTCCTGCCGTTGGCGATGTCGGCCGCCGCGCTCGGCTTCGGGTTCTTCCTGGCGTACCGACAGCCGCCGCTGGACCTCCGCTCCTCGTGGTTCGCGATCCCTCTCGTCGAGGCGACCATCGCGGTGCCGCTCGTGGTCAGGCTGCTCGTGCCGCGGGTGCGCGCGCTGGACCGGCGGCTGGGGGAGGCGGCCGGGGTGCTCGGAGCGACACCGTGGCGCCGCGCGAGGGTGGCGGTCGTCCGTCCGCTGCGTGACGTCGTCCTGACCGGCGCCGGCCTCGCGTTCGTCGTGGGCTTCGGCGAGTTCGGCGCGACGTCGTTCCTGGCGCGCTCGACGACACCGACGGTCCCGCAGCTCGTGGCGACGCTGTCGTCCCGTCCTCGAGCGGACGCCTACGGGGTCGCCATGGCGCTCGGGGTCCTCGTCGCTGCGCTCGTGATCGTCCTGTTCGGCGTGCTCGACCGGCGAGAGGGGCACGGCGCCTTCCGGTTCTGAGCCGGGTCGCGGCGACGGCCCGGAGCGCGGGAAACCCCGGGCGATCGGTCACAATGGGCGGGTGGAGGTCGTCGCATCACTCGTCACCGAGGCTGCTCCCGACGCCGTCTACGCCGTGGTCGCCGACCTCGGGACCTACCCGCAGTGGCTCGAGATCGTCTCGGCGGCGCGCCCGGTCGAGGGCAGCCCCGACGAGTGGTTCGTGGACCTCCGGGCGCAGCTGGGACCTCTGCGGCGGACGAAGCGGCTCTGCATGCGGCGCACGGTCGCCGACGCCCCCGACCACGTCCGCTTCGAACGGCACGAGACCGACGGCCGATCGCACAGCGCCTGGGTCATGGACGCCGCGCTCGTCCAGCTCGACGCGGCGTCGGTCGAGCTCACCGTGTCGTTGAGCTACTCCGGTTCGCTCTGGATCCCGGTCCTCGACCGGATCCTGGCCGACGAGATCACCCGCTCGCGGGGAAGGCTCGCCGACGTGGTCGCTGCGCGGGGCGCCTGAGTGCACCCGGCGATCGCCCGGGTGTGGCCGGGTCGGCCCGCGCCGCTGGGCGCGACGCACGACGGCACCGCGACGAACGTCGCCGTGTTCGCGGGCGACGCCGACCGGGTGGAGCTGTGCGTGTTCGACGACGACGGCGGGGAGCACCGGGTCACCCTGCCCGAGCACTCGGGCGGCATCCGGCACGGCGCGTTCCCCGACCTCGCGCCCGGCACCCGGTACGGCTTCCGGGTCCACGGGCACCGCAGGGACCGCGGCGACGTGTGGAACCCCGCCAAGCTGCTGCTGGACCCGTACGCCCGGGCGATCGTCGGCGACGTCCGCAGCGAGCACCGGTCGCTCCTCGACAACCACGAGGACAGCGCCGCAGCGACCGCCCGCTCGGTGGTCGTCGACCTGGGCGACTTCGACTGGGAGGACGACCGGCCGCCGCGGGTCCACTGGCACGAGACGATGGTCTACGAGGCCCACGTCAAGAGCCTCACGTACCTGCACCCGGGCGTGCCGCCGGAGCATCGCGGCACGTACCTCGGCGTCGGCTCGCCGACCATCGTCGACCACCTGCGGTCGCTCGGCGTCACCGCGATCGAGCTGCTCCCGGTCCATCGCCACGTGACCGAGCCGCGCCTCGCCGAGCACGGTCTCCAGAACTACTGGGGCTACAACTCCATCGGGTACTTCGCCCCGCACCACGCCTACGCGACGGGCGGTGACGGAGTGGCCGCCGTGGACGAGTTCCGCACGATGGTGAAGCAGCTCCACCGGGGCGGCATCGAGGTCATCCTCGACGTGGTCTACAACCACACCGCCGAGGGCGGCTTCGGAGGTCCGATCCTGAGCTTCCGCGGCCTCGACAACCACGCGTACTACCGGCTCGACCCCAAGGACGCCTCGCGCTACATCGACTACACGGGGTGCGGGAACTCGCTCGACATGCGCCATCCCCACGTGCTCCAGCTGATCATGGACAGCCTCCGGTACTGGGTGACCGAGATGCACGTCGACGGCTTCCGGTTCGACCTGGCGAGTGCGCTGGCCCGCGAGCTGCACGACGTCGACCGGCTGTCCGCGTTCTTCGACCTGATCCAGCAGGACCCGGTGGTCAGCCGGGTGAAGCTGATCGCGGAGCCGTGGGACGTGGGGGAGGGCGGCTACCAGGTCGGGAACTTCCCGCCGCTGTGGAGCGAGTGGAACGGCCGCTACCGGGACGCCACCCGAGACTTCTGGCGCGGGCGCCCCGGCACCCTCGGCGACCTCGCCAACCGGCTGTGCGGGTCGAGCGACCTGTACGACAACGAGGGTCGTCGGCCGCACGCGTCCGTCAACTTCGTCACGGCGCATGACGGTTTCACCCTCGCCGACCTGACGTCGTACGACACGAAGCACAACGAGGCGAACCTCGAGGACAACCGCGACGGCACCGACGACAACCGGAGCTGGAACTGCGGGGTCGAGGGCCCGACGGACGATCCGGAGATCCAGGCGCTCCGGTCCCGGCAGCGCCGGAACCTGCTCGCCACGCTGTTCCTGTCCCAGGGGGTGCCGATGCTGCTGGCGGGCGACGAGGTCGCCAACACGCAGCACGGCATGAACAACGCGTACACGCAGGACAACGAGACGTCGTGGATCGACTGGGCCGGCCTCGATGCGTCGCTGCTCGACTTCACGCGCCGTCTGGCGCTCTTCCGCCAGTCGCACCCGGTGCTCCGCCGGCGCCAGTTCCTGGAGGGACGGCCGACGGGCGTCTCGAACCGCGACGACGTGGCGTGGTTCACGTCGTGGGGCGAGGCGATGGCCCCGGACCACTGGCAGGACGGCGCGTGCGTGTCGGTCCTCCTGAACGGCCAGGCCATCACCGAGCCGGGCCCCCACGGCGAGCGGATCGTCGACGACAGCCTGCTGATCGTCATCAGCGGCGAGCCGGACCCCACCAAGGTGACGCTCCCGACCGGCGCGTGGCCCCAGACCTGGGCTCGTGCCATCGACACCGCCGACCCCACGCCCGTCGTGCTGGGCACGCACCGCGCCGGCGAGCGCATCGAGGTGGCGGGCCGGTCCGTGGTGGTGCTGGTCGCAGCGCCCGACTGACCGGGAGGCCGGACCGGCCGCTCAGGCCCGTCGCCAGGCCGTCCAGCGGCCGTCGCGGCGGTCGAGGGCGAGCGGTACCTCGAAGCACTCGGACAGCGCCTCGGCGGTCAGCACGTCGTCGATCGGCCCGGCAGCGAGCACCCGGCCGCCGGCGATCATCAGGACGTGGCCGTAGCCGGGCGGGATCTCCTCGACGTGGTGCGTCACGAGCGCGGTCGGGGGACGGCCAGGATCGCCGGCGAACCTGGACAGCTGGTCGACGAGGTCCTCGCGCCCGCCGAGATCGAGGCCCGCGGTGGGCTCGTCGAGCAGGAGCAGGCCCGGGTCGACCATGAGCGAGCGTGCCAGCAGGGCGCGCTGCCGCTCGCCCGAGGAGAGCGTCCCGAACGGCTGGTCGTGGTGGCCGGAGAGGCCGACCTCGCCGAGGACCTCGACGGCGCGTGCCCGATCGACGTCGCTGTACGTGTGCCACCACGGCTCGAGCGCGGCGTTGAGCGCGCACATCACGACGTCGCGCACGAGGAGCCCGCTCCGGATCTGATCGGCGAATGCCGCGCTCACGAAGCCGACCCGCCGCCGCAGCGTCCGCACGTCGCACCGTCCGAGCTCCTCGCCGAGGATCCTCACCGTGCCCGCCGACGGGTGGTCGTAGAGCGCGCAGATGCGCACGAGGGTGGTCTTGCCGCTGCCGTTGCGCCCCAGCACGACCCAGCGCTCGTCGCGCTCGACCCGCCAGTCGATCCCGTCGAGCACGGCCCGGCCGTCGTGGAGGCGGGCGACGCCGGTCAGCTCGATCGCCGGCGCCGCGGGTGGTCGGTCGTGCACCGGCCGCACGGTACCCGGCTCGCTCGGCTCGACCGGGCGCCCGACCTCCGTCGCGAGTCGGTCGGTGCCGACAGATCCTGCCTGCGGGGCAGGAGGGTAGATTCCCCTCGGGATGGGCACGGTGGTGGCGCTCTCAGCAGCACTGATGCTCATCGCGGCGAACGCGTTCTTCGTCGCCGTCG
>JAEZFI010000168.1 GCA_023437745.1 Actinomycetes bacterium | reverse complement strand
GACCCGGACTTCGCCGACGCCACCTACGTCGAGCCCCTCGACGCCGAGGTCCTGGCCAAGATCATCGAGAAGGAGCAGCCCGACGCGGTGCTGCCCACGCTCGGCGGCCAGACCGCCCTCAACCTGGCCATGGAGCTGGTGGAGAACGGGGCGCTCGAGCGCCACGGCGTGGAGCTGATCGGCGCCGACGCCACCGCCATCGCCACGGCCGAGGACCGCGAGCTGTTCAAGCAGGCCATGGCCGAGATCGGCCTCGACGCGCCGCCGTCGGCCACCGCGCACACCGTCGACGAGGCGGTGGCGATCGCCGAGCGGATCGGGCTCCCCGTGGTGATCCGGCCCGCCTACATCCTCGGTGGCCGCGGCACCGGCATCGCGTCCGACATCGACGAGTTCCGGGTGAAGGCCGCCCACGGCCTCGACGCCAGCCCCATCACCGAGATCCTCATCGAGAAGTCGATCGCGGGGTGGAAGGAGTACGAGCTCGAGGTCATGCGGGACCGCGCGGACAACTGCGTGATCATCTGCTCGATCGAGAACGTCGACCCCATGGGCGTGCACACGGGTGACTCGATCACCGTCGCCCCGGCGCAGACCCTGACCGACGTCGAGTACCAGCAGATGCGCGACGCCGCGTTCGCGTGCATCCGCCGCGTCGGCGTGGAGACGGGCGGCTCCAACGTGCAGTTCGCCGTGCACCCCGACACCGGCCAGCAGGTCGTCATCGAGATGAACCCGCGTGTCAGCCGCTCCTCGGCGCTGGCGTCCAAGGCGACCGGGTTCCCGATCGCCAAGATCGCCGCCAAGCTCGCCGTCGGCTACACGCTGGACGAGATCCCCAACGACATCACCCGCAAGACCCCGGCCAGCTTCGAGCCGACCATCGACTACGTGGTCACCAAGGTGCCGCGCTGGGCCTTCGAGAAGTTCCCCGGTGCGGAGCCCCGCCTGGGCACCCAGATGCAGTCCGTCGGCGAGGTCATGGCGATCGGGCGGACCTTCCCCGAGTCGCTGCAGAAGGCCATGCGCTCCCTGGAGCAGGGTCGCGGCGGGTTGAACTGCGACGCGGGCGAGGCCGCCTTCGACGACGTGCCCACCGCCGCGCTCCTGGAGCGTGCGGCCATCGCCACCCCCGATCGCATCTTCGAGGTCGAGTCGTTGCTCCGGCGCGGAGTGGACATCGACACGGTGTTCGACACGACCAGGATCGATCGCTGGTTCCTCGACCAGATGCTCGCCATCGTCGAGGAGCGCGCGCACCTCGCCGCCCTCGGCACGGGCAAGGACGCGCTCGAGGCCATGGACCGCCGTGCCTTTCGCCGGGCGAAGCGGATGGGCTTCGGTGACTCGCAGCTCGCCCACGTGTGGGGCCTGCAGGAGCCCGAGGTCCGAGCGGCCCGCCTCGCGGCGGGGGTCGAGGTCACCTACAAGACCGTGGACACCTGCGGTGCGGAGTTCGAGGCCGAGACGCCGTACCACTACGGCACCTACGAGGACACGTCCGAGGTGGCGCCGTCGGCGAAGGACAAGGTCATCATCCTCGGCTCCGGACCCAACCGGATCGGGCAGGGCATCGAGTTCGACTACTGCTGCGTGCACGCCTGCTTCGCGCTGGCCGACGCCGGGTTCGAGACGATCATGGTCAACTGCAACCCGGAGACGGTCTCGACCGACTACGACACCTCGGACCGCCTGTACTTCGAACCGCTGTCCAACGAGGGCGTGCTCAACGTCATCGACGCGGAGCGCCGCTCGGCCGAGGAGGGCGGGGGTCGCCTGGCCGGCGTCATCATCTCGCTCGGCGGGCAGACACCGCTCAAGCTGGCCGGCGCCATCCCGCCGGAGCTGGTCCTGGGCACCTCGCCGGCCAGCATCGACGCCGCCGAGGACCGCGACCGCTGGGGCGCCCTGTGCGCCCGCCTCGAGATCCCCCAGCCCGCCGGCGCCACCGCGACCACGATCGAGGAGGCCCTCGCCACCACCGAGCGCATCGGGTTCCCCGCGCTGGTGCGCCCCAGCTACGTGCTCGGCGGTCGCGCCATGGAGATCGTCTACGACGCCGACGACCTGCGGCGGGCCTGGGAGGCCATCGCGCTGAGCGGGTCGCTCGGACGTGAGGGCGGCTTGTCCGCGGAGCGCCCGGTGCTGATCGACAGGTTCCTCGAGGACGCCACCGAGCTCGACGTGGACGCCATCCGCGACCACACCGGCGAGGTCGTCATCGGCGGGATCATGCAGCACGTGGAGGAGGCCGGGGTCCACTCGGGCGACTCCGCGTGCGTCATCCCGCCGGTCGGGCTCGGCGAGGCCACCCTGGCGGTGATCGAGGACTACACCCGACGGATCGCCGAGGAGCTGCAGGTGCAGGGCCTCATCAACGTGCAGTTCGCGGTGAAGCAGTCCGGAGACGACCCTTCGACCGGCCAGGTGTTCGTCATCGAGGCGAACCCGCGCGCCTCTCGCACCGTGCCCTTCGTCGCCAAGGCGACAGGTGTGCCGCTGGTGAAGGTCGCCGCCCGCGTGATGTGCGGCGCCACCCTGGCGGAGCTCCGCGACGAGGGCCTCCTCTGCCCGCGAGTCGAGGGCGACCACGTGGCCGTCAAGGAGGCGGTCCTGCCCTGGAGCCGCTTCCCCGACGTCGACTCGGTGCTCGGACCCGAGATGCGCTCGACCGGCGAGGTCATGGGCATCGACACCTCGGTCGGCATGGCCTTCGCCAAGTCGCAGCTGGCGGCGGGGGACCGGCTGCCCACGTCGGGCACGGTGTTCTTCTCGCTCGCAGATCGCGACAAGGAGGTCGGGACGAGAGCGGCGCGCCGCTTCTCGGAGCTGGGCTTCTCGATCGTCGCGACCTCGGGCACCGCAGCTCACCTGGAGGCGGCCGGTCTGACCGTCGACCAGGTGGTCGCCAAGCTGTCCGCCGAGGGCGAGTCGGACGATGGCGTCGACGGCGTCGACCTGATCTCCTCGGGCCGCGTCGACCTGGTCGTCAACAGCCCGCGGGGCCGCGGCCCGCGTGCGGACGGCGCCCACCTCCGGCGCGCCGCGGCATCGCACGGCGTGCCGCTGCTGACG
>JAEZFI010000154.1 GCA_023437745.1 Actinomycetes bacterium | reverse complement strand
CGCCCCACTCGGGCCGTCTCGACGCCAATTCGCCGAAGCGCAGGAGCTCCCCGACATGAAGCCGACCGATCTCGTCGATGCCAAGAGCCTCCGGGACGACGTCCCCGAGTTCTCGCCCGGCGACACGCTGAAGGTCCACGTCCGCGTGGTCGAGGGCTCTCGCGAGCGTGTCCAGGTCTTCCAGGGCGCCGTGATCCGTCGCCAGGGTGGCGGGATCGCCGAGACGTTCACCGTCCGCAAGCTGAGCTTCGGCGTCGGCGTGGAGCGCACCTTCCCGCTGCACTCGCCGGTGATCGCCAAGATCGAGCTGGTGACCCGCGGCGACGTGCGCCGGGCCAAGCTCTACTACCTCCGTGATCGCGTCGGGAAGTCGGCGAAGATCAAGGAGCTCCGCGACTAGTTCACTGGGCCGGCCAGCTCCGCTCAGGTTCGGCCTCGTTCCGCTTCCCCCTCGACTCGGACGCTGCGCTGCGGCGCGGCCGGCGGGGGACCCCATGGACCACAACCGACGCCTCGGCGCGGCCGGTGAGGCCGCAGCGTTGGCCTGGTACGAACGCGCCGGCTTCCGGCTCGAGGCCCGGAACTGGCGGGTGCGGGCAGGTGAGCTCGACCTCGTCGTGTCGGCCGGCGGGCTGCTGGTCGTGTGCGAGGTGAAGACCCGCACGAGCGACCGCTTCGGCGGGCCGGCCGACGCCGTCGGCTTCGCCAAGCAACGTCGGATCCGAGCGCTCGCCGCCGAGTGGCTCGCCACCCAGGAACGGCGATGGCACGACGTCCGCTTCGACGTCGCCTGCGTCACGCCGGTGGGCGGCGCTCACCGTGTCGACGTGATCACGGGAGCGTTCTGACGGCGCTCCTCAACCTCGCGGGGCGCGCCGGTCCTTCGCCGCCCAGCACCCGTGATGCCAGTGCCGGCGGAGGTCGGGCGCTTCGACCGGGACCGCCACGACGTGTCCCGTGCCGGCCGGGATGTTGCGCTGGCAGCCCGGGCACACGTAGGCCTTGCGGGCCTCGTACGGCTGGACGCGCCGCACCTCGCACACGGCCGTCGCGGTGAAGTCGAGCGCCATCGGCTGCGGGCGTCAGCCCAGCAGGGCCCAGACGACGAATGCCGCGCACACGACCAGTGCCGACGCGACCATCACGTAGTCCCAGATCGAGCGCCGGTGGACGCGGTGGGGGTTGAAGCCCATGTGGTCAGTATCGTCCGTGCCGTGGAGCTGACCCAAGAGCAGGTCCGGGTGCTGGGGTGCCTCGTCGAGAAGGAGCGCACCACGCCCGACGACTACCCGCTGACGGCGAACTCGGTGATGCGGGCAGCCAACCAGACGACGAGCCGGGACCCGATCGTGTCCTACGACCTGTCGTCGGTGGAGCGGGAGCTGGCCGGCCTGAAGGAGCTCGGCCTCGTCCGGTTCGTCCACTCCCCGTCGAACCGGGCGACGAAGCACCGCCACACCCTCGACCAGGTGCTCGGGCTCGACGAACGCGAGACCGCGTTGCTCGGCCTCCTGTTCCTCCGGGGCGACCAGACCCCCGGCGAGCTGCTGTCACGGTCCGAGCGCCTGGCCCGGTTCGGCTCCATCGACGAGGTCGTGGCCACGCTCGAGCGCCTGGCCGCGCGCGAGGAGCCACTCGTCGCCCAGCGCGACCGGGTGCCGGGTCAGCAGCAGCGTCGGTGGGGCCACCGGTGGCAGGCGCCGCCCGATCCGGCAGCGCTCGCCGCTGCCGGTGGAGTGGCCCCGGGCTCGACCTCGACCTCGACCGCGGCGAGGATCGCAGCGCTGGAGGCGGAGGTGGCCGACCTGCGCGCCGGTCTCGTGGAGCTCCGTGTCGCACTCGGACTCGACCCCGAGGCGGCATCACCCGGGCAGGCTGTCCCACCCCTCGAATAGGGTCGTCTCCACGTCAGTCGACGGATCGGCGCCCGTGCCTGCGGCGCCCTCTCGACGCCGGGCTCCACCAGGAGCACCCCGGCCGCTGGAGGTCCACGTGCTGGCCGTCACCCGTTCCGCCTGTCTCGCCGGTGTCGTGGGGCATCCCGTCGCCGTCGAGGTCCACGTCACGCCGGGCCTGCCCGGCTACACGATCGTCGGGCTGCCCGACACCTCGTGCCGCGAGTCCCGTGACCGCGTGCGTGCCGCCATCGTCAGCTCGCAGAAGGTGTACCCACAGCGCCGGGTGACCGTGAACCTCGCGCCGTCCGAGCTGCGCAAGCTCGGCGCCGGACTCGACGTCGCGATGGCGGTCGCCCTGCTCGTGGCGTCGGGCGAGCTGAGCTGGACGCCGACCGATCAACTCGGCTTCCTCGGCGAGCTGGGCCTCGACGGCACGCTGCGCCCGGTGCGGGGGATCCTGCCGATGGCCGCCGCGATGGGCGTCGACGAACTGGTCGTCGCCGTGGGGAACGCCGCCGAGGCCGCGCTGATCGGCGGGCTGAAGGTGCGTCCGGTGGCCACCCTCACCGAGCTGATCGGCGCACTCTCGGGGGAGGAGCCCTGGCCCGAGCACGACATCCCGGTCGCCCGGAGGGCCCACGAGCCGCCTGCGCCGGACCTCTCCGAGGTGCGCGGGCAGTCGTTCGCCCGCCTCGCCGTCGAGGTCGCGGCGGCGGGCAACCACCACCTGCTCATGGTCGGCGCGCCCGGCGCCGGCAAGACGATGCTCGCCGAGCGGATCGCACCGCTGCTCGGCGAGCTCGACGACGACGCGGCGCTCGACGTCTCGTCCGTGCACTCCGCGGCGGGTGAGCTCAGCGACACGTCCGGGCTGCTCCGCCGCCCGCCGTTCCGGGCACCGCACCACACCGCGTCGGTGGTGTCGATCATCGGTGGCGGGACGCAGCTGCTCCGACCGGGCGAGGTGTCGTTGGCCCACCAGGGGGTGCTGTTCCTGGACGAGCTCGGCGAGTTCCCGGCCCACGTGCTCGATGCGCTGCGCCAACCCCTCGAATCGGGCGCCGTGCAGATCAGCCGGGCGCACGTGTCGGTCCGCCTCCCTGCGAGGTTCCTCCTGGTGGGGGCCATGAACCCGTGCCCGTGCGGCCAGGGCGGCAGCAGCCGGTGCTCGTGCTCCGAGGCGGCCCTGCAGCGGTACGCCCGGCGGGTGTCCGGGCCGCTGCTCGACCGCTTCGACCTCCGGCTCCGGGTCCACCCGACCCCGCGTGCCGACCTCGTGGCCGAGCAGCCTGCCGAGCCCACCTCCGTGGTCCGCGAGCGGGTGCGCGTCGCCCGCGCCCGCGCCGCCGCCCGCGGCGCCCGGTCGAACGCCGAGCTCGACGGGGCGACGCTCAGGGCGTGCGCCTCGTTCCAGCCGCCCGCACAGCGGATGCTCGAGGCGGCGATCGACGCCGGCCGGCTCTCGGGGCGGGGCTTCGCCAAGGTCCGTCGTGTCGCGCTCACGCTCGACGACCTCCGCGAGGGCGACGGGCGGTTGGACGAGGAGGTCGTGTCGCTCGCCTTGGCGCTGCGCTCCGAGATCGACCTCGGTACCCGGAGGGTGGTGATGTCGTGACGCCGTCCCAGGTTCCCGGTCACGTCGAAGCCGGTCCGGTGGGCCTGGCGCTCGCGGTGGCGTCGCTGCCGCACATGGGCCCGGGCCGCATCGGGTGGTTCCTCTCCCAACCCGACCCCGAGCGGGTCTGGGAGCGGATCCGCTCGGCCGCCACCCTGCCGCTCCGAGGTTGGACCCCGGCGCTCGCGAGCACCTGGCAGCAGGCCGCCCGCTCGCTCGACCCGGTCGCCGTCGCCGCGCGCCACGCC
>JAEZFI010000008.1 GCA_023437745.1 Actinomycetes bacterium | reverse complement strand
GTCGCAGTCAGCGGCGCCGCCGCCACCGCCGCCACCGCCGCCACCGCCGTTGGTGCCGAGGTTGCCGGAGTTGCCCGCGCCGCCCGACGCCGCCCAGTTGCCACCGGAGACGGCGCCCAGGGTCGCTGCCGTGGCCGTGCCGTTCGTCCCCGTGGCGCCGTTGGTGCCCGGGTTGCCGGTGACGCCGTTGCCGGCGTTGTTGTTGCAGAAGAGGGCGGTCGTGTTGGCGTTGCCGCCGGCACCGCCGGCACCGCCGGCTGCGGTCGTGCCGGTCGCCGCAGCGCCGCCGGCACCGGTCGAGCCCGGCTGGGCGTCGCGGTTGCCGAGGAAGTTGCAGTTGGGGTCGATGACGCCGCCCTTGCCGCCGGCGCCGGCACCAGCGGGCGCCGAGCCGCCCGCACCGGCGTCGGTGAAGTTGCAGCCACCGGGCTCGAAGCCGTTGCCGCCGTTGCCGCCCGAGGACGCGGGGCTCGCGGGCGCCGAGGTGCCGTTGTTGCCGTTCGAGCCGACGCCGCCGGTGCCACCGTTGATCTTGACGGTGTCGAGGGTGAGGGCCGAGGTCGAGCTCCGGACCACCACGCCGTAGCTGGCCTGTCCGGTGCCGCCGGTGCCGCCCTGGACGGTGAGGTCGGAGACCGCCGTCGGGGTGTTGATGCCCACCGCGATGATGCCGACCGGCCCGTTCGTGGACGCGTCGAACGATGCGTTCACCGTCGCCGTCACCGTGCCCGTGGCGAGCAGGCCCCGCTGCCAGTTCTGGCCGTAGCCACCCTGGACCGAGATGCCGTTCACGAGGCTGAACTTCGAGTAGCTGCCGCCGGCCACGTAGACGGCGCTCTTGGACGTCGCCCCCGCACGGGTGATGCCCTGGGTGATGCTGGCGCACGGGGCGTTGATCGCGCCGCAGGTGCCGGTGTCGCTGCCGGTCTGGCTGGCCACGAACACCGCGTTGCTCTCGGTGCCGTCGATGCCGTCGCAGTTCTGGTCGATGCCGTCACCGGGGGTGTCGGTGGCACCTGGGTTGATCGACGCGTTCGAGTCGTCGCAGTCGGCGGGCGGGAAGTAGCCGTCGAGGTCGCCGTCGACCGGTGCGACCGACTGCACGTTCACCGTGGTGCTGCCGGTCAGGCCGCCGTCGTCGGTCACGGTGAGCGTGACCACGAACGAGCCGCCGGCGAACGTGTGCGACGTGGTGACGCCGGTGTCGTTGTTGCCGTCGCCGAAGTTCCAGGCGTACGAGACGATCGTGCCGTTGTCCGAGGACGAGCCGCCGCTGAAGTTCACGGTCAGGGGTGCCGCGCCGGTGAGCGACGACGCCGAGATCACCGCCACCGGTGGGGTGTTGGCGGGCGGTCCGCCGCCCCCGTCAGGTGGGACGCACGCCGCGGCCAGCGCGGTGAGTCCCACGAACAGCACAGCGCACGCGCGCGTGAGTGATCGCATCTTTCCCTCCAAGGATGACGCCCCCGCCCGACACGGACGAATTCCACAAGGTTGGGCGGTTTGGCCCCGTGTGTCAACGAGCATGTTGCGCCGGGTGCGATCTCGCCACGTCGCAGCGGTTCGGGCGACGGCCCCTCGGGATCAGGACGGCGATAGCGTTCCCGCCATGACCGACGCGCCTCTCGTCCCACCCGCCGGGCTGCCCACCCACCTCGGTGCGCTGCGAGCGTCGGGCTGGGTGTCGCGGCCCGTCAAGGACGAGCTGCGAGCCAACGCGATCGAGAGGATCCGAGCCGGCGAGGCCATGTTCCCCGAGGTCCTCGGCTACGAGGACACCGTCTTCCCCCAGCTCGAGAACGCGCTCCTCGCCGGTCACGACCTGATCTTCCTGGGGGAGCGGGGGCAGGCGAAGACCCGCATGATCCGCTCGCTCGTCGAACTGCTCGACGAGTGGATGCCGATCGTCGCCGGCTCCGAGATCAACGACGACCCGTACCACCCGATCTCGCGGTACGCCCGTGACCTCGTCGCCGTCGACGGGGACGACACCCGCATCGAGTGGGTGCACCGCTCGCTCCGCTACGGCGAGAAGCTGGCGACGCCCGACACCTCGATCGCGGACCTCATCGGCGAGGTGGACCCCATCAAGATCGCCGAGGGCCGCTACCTCTCCGACGAGCTGACGCTGCACTACGGGCTCGTGCCGCGGACCAACCGCGGGATCTTCGCGATCAACGAGCTGCCCGACCTCGCGGAGCGGATCCAGGTCGGCCTGCTGAACGTCCTCGAGGAACGCGACATCCAGGTCCGCGGCTACAAGATCCGGCTGCCGCTCGACGTGATGGTGGTGGCCTCGGCCAACCCCGACGACTACACCAACCGCGGGCGCCTGATCACCCCCCTGAAGGATCGCTTCGGGAGCCAGATCCGCACCCACTACCCGCTCGACGTCGAGACAGAGATGGCCATCATCGACCAGGAGGCCTCGGTGCTCGAAGCCGCCGGTCTCGAGGTGCACGTCCCCGACGCGATGTCCGAGATCATCGCGACGCTCAGCCAGCTCGCCCGGCAGAGCCCGCACATCTCGCAGCGGTCCGGCGTCTCGGTGCGCCTGTCCGTGTCGAACCACGAGACGATGGTCGCGAACGCGGCCCGGCGGGCGCTGCGGTCCGGCGAGCGCGAAGCGGTCCCGCGCATCTGCGACCTCGAGGCGCTGCCGGCGTCCACGGCCGGCAAGGTCGAGATCGAGAGCATCGAGGACGGCCGTGAGGAGCAGATCCTCGACCACCTCGTCCGGTCGGCGATCCTCACGGTGTTCCGGGAGCGCGTGCGGCCCGAGCTGCTCCTCGCCGTCGTCGAGGGCTTCGACGGGCGCGACCCGGTCGAGACCGGTGAGGACGTCACGTCCTCGGCGTACGTCGGCCTGTGCGAGACCATGCCGGCGCTGGCGCAGGTCGCCACCGAGCTGGTCGGCGACCCGTCGTCGCCCGGCCGGGTGGCGTCGGCGGTGGAGCTGGTGCTCGAAGGGCTGCACCTCTCGAAGCGCCTGAACAAGGACGCCGTCGGCGGCCGCGCCCAGTACCGGGCGCGCGGCTGACGCTCCTTTCTGGGCCGAGCCAGCTCCGCTCAGTTTCGACTTCGTTCCTCGGCCTTCTTCGGCTGCGCTCCCCGTCCTGCCCGCCCTTTCACTTCTCGGCGCGGAATGTCCCGTGGAGCGGGACAATCCGCGCCGAGAACGCGTGACGGGGGCGCAGGGTGCCTCAAGAAGGCGGGGCGCCCTGTCGACAGGTGAGGTGTGGAACCCGTCGTCGCGCGAACGCCGCCCCGGCCGGCGCGCACGCGGCTCGACCTGGACCGGATCGCCCGTGCGCTGCTGCTGGCGTTCGGACTCGCCTTCCTGATCTCGCTCGCGTCGGCCGTCATGTCGCCGACGGGCTCGAGCGCCGTCGGGGGACGGCTGGGCGGCGACTTCCCCGCGTTCTACGGCGCCGGTCGGATCGTCGCCGCGGGCGACGCGGCGCACCTGTACGACACCGAGCGCCAGGCGCTCGCCCAGCGCGACCTGTTCGGCGACGAGCCGGACGGCGGCTACCTCTACTTCGCGTACCCGCCGGCGTTCGCCGCGCTCTACGCACCGCTCGCCGAGCTGCCCTACGAGGTGGCCTACGCCCTCCACACGGTGGTGATGGTCGGCGCGCTGGTCGGCGCGCTGTGGGCGATCCGGCCGATGGTCCGCCTGGTGCGCGAGCACTTCACGATCGTCCTCGCCGGTGCGCTCACCTTCTACCCGGCGTTCCGAGCGGTGACCGCCGGTCAGAACACGGCGCTCATGCTCCTCGCCCTGGCCCTGTCGTGGCGGTTCGTCGATCGGGAGCGCGACCTCGCGGCGGGGGTGGTCCTCGGCCTGGCGATCGCCAAGCCGCAGCTCGCCATCGCGCTCGTGGGGCTCCACCTCCTGGCGCGACGCTGGCGGGTCGTGGCCGGGGCAGCGCTCGGCGCAGGTGCCGTGTGGGCGGTCGGCGCGCTCCTGGCGGGCGTCGGCTGGCTCGGCCCGTGGTGGGAGCAGGCCACGCGGTTCGAGCGGATCGACGCCGCGGTGAACGGGCAGAACGCCATCTCGTGGCTGGGCGTGGGCAAGGCCGTCGCCGGTGTGGACTCCCTGCCGGCGGCGATCCTGGGGTGGTCCCTCGCCGCCCTCAGCGTCGCCGCCATCGTGTGGACCTGGCGGCACGCGCCAAGGCGTGCCCTGGGACCCGCCATGGCCGTCGCCGCGGCCGGTGTGCTGGTCATCGCGCCGCACGCGATGTTCTACGACGCCGGCCTGCTGGTCCTGACCGGCTTGGTGCTGGCCGATCGCCTGGGCCGTCCCGGGCGCCTCGTGCTCGTGGGGGCGTGGGCGGTGGCGTTCGCCCATCCCCTGGCACCCACCCTCGGGGTCACGCCGGTGGCGCTCGCCGTCGTGGTGGTGTTCACGATCGCGGTGATCGAAGCCCGGCGTCCTCCCCTCGGCGCGCCGCCGACACCTCGGGGTCACCGCCGTGAGGGGGCGCCGGACCTCTCCGTCGTGATCCCCGCGTTCGACGAGGAGCGGCGACTCGGGCCGACCCTGGACCGGGTCGCCGCCTGGGTGGCCTCGCAGCCGGGGCGCGTCGAGGTCGTCGTGGTGGACGACGGTTCGACCGACGGCACGGCCTCGGTGGCCGCCGAGCGTGGCTCGGCGCTGCCCGACCTCCGGATCCTCCGCCTCGGGGCGAACTGCGGGAAGGGCCACGCGGTGCGCGCAGGGATGCTCGCGGCGAACGGGAACCGCCGCCTCTTCATGGACGCCGACAACGCCACCGACCTCTCGGAGCTGGACCGGCTGGACGAGTCGACTGCAGCGGCGGCCGTGGTGATCGGGTCCATCGCCGTGCCCGGGGCGGAGGTCGTGGTGCCCCAGCCGGCTGCCCGGCGGCTCCTCGGTCGGGTCGGCAACCTCGTGATCCGCCTGGCGGTGCTGCCGGGCGTCCGCGACTCGCAGCGCGGCTTCAAGGTGTTCGACGGGCAGGCCGCCGACGAGATCTTCTCCCTCTGCGTGATCGACGGCTGGGGGTTCGACGTGGAGGTGCTCGGCATCGCACGGGTCCTCGGCTACGAGGTGCACGAGGTCGGGGTGCGGTGGTCCCACCAGGAGCACAGCCGCGTGCGCCCGACCGGCTACGTCACGACGCTGCTCGAGGTGATCCGGATCCAGGCCCGCCTCCTCCGGCTCGCCGCGTCGCGGACGCTCCGGCCGCCCGTCGGAGGAGCCGGCGCGGACCTGGTCGAAGAGGTCCGCGCGCCCGGCTGAACGCCGAACTTCGGGAGTACCCTCCGGGCATGGCACGGCAGCGGTTCCGGTACTCGCCCTGGGACGGTGCACAACGCCCGTTCGAGCTCGACGCGTTCGACGTGATGGAGCAGCTCACCGACGACCTCCTCTACCACGGCGACCTCAACGCGTCGCTCCGCCGGATGCTCCAGCAGGGGTTCCAGGACCGCAACGGCGAGCGGATCGAGGGGCTCCGGGAGATGATGGAGCGGCTCCGCGAGGCCCGGCAGGAGCGGCTCGACAGGTACGACCTCGGCGGGGTCTACGACGACATCGCCCGGGAGCTGCGGGAGGTCGTGGAGCAGGAGCAGGCGGCCATCGAGGAGCTGCGGGAGGAGGCCCGGGCATCGGGCGACCAGCGACGTTCGGAACTCACCGACCAGGTCGCCACCGAGCGGCAGATGCACCTCGACATGCTGCCGCCCGACCTCGCCGGCCAGGTGAAGTCGCTCGAGCAGTACGACTTCACCAGCTCCGAGGCACGTGAGCGGTTCGAGGAGCTCATCGACAAGCTGCGCCAGCAGTTGATGCAGCAGGCGGTCGACCAGATGGCCGGCGACATGGCGAACATCTCCCCCGAGGAGATGGCTCGCATGAAGGACATGCTCGCCGAGCTCAACCAGATGCTGGAGGCCCGCCAGCGCGGCGAGGAGCCCGACTTCGACGGCTTCATGGAGCGGTACGGCGACTTCTTCCCGGAGAACCCCCAGGACCTCGACGAGCTGCTGGAGATCATGGCGCGCCGCATGGCGGCGATGCAGCAGATGCTCAACTCGATGACGCCCGAGCAGCGGGCGCAGCTCCAGCAGCTGTCCGACCAGCTGCTGGAGGACATGGATCTCCGCTGGCAGATGGAGCAGCTGGGGCAGAACCTGCGCGGCATGTTCCCGCAGGCCGGCTGGGGGCAGTCCTACGACTTCGGCGGCACCGACCCGCTGGACTTCGCCCAGGCGGCGGAGATGATGGGTGAGCTCGGTGACCTCGACCAGCTCGAGAACCTGCTGAGGGGTGCGACGAACCCCGGTGCGCTGGCCGAGGTCGACCTCGATCGTGCCCGGCAGCTCCTCGGGCCGGACGCCGCGGCCAGCCTCGAGCGCCTGGGCGAGCTGACGAAGATGCTCACCGACGCCGGCCTGATCGAGAACACCGAGGGCCGGCTGGAGCTGACGCCGGCGGGCATGCGCCGGCTCGGTCAGAACGCCCTGGCCCAGCTGTTCAAGAACCTGAACCGGGACATGATGGGCGGTCACCAGATCGATCGCCTCGGCATCGGCCACGAGCGCACGTACGACACCAAGGCCTACGAGTGGGGCGACCCGTTCAACCTCCACATCGAGAAGACGGTCCGCAACGCGGTGGCTCGCCGGTCCGCGGAGGGTGTGGCCGGCGCGCGCGTCGAGCTCTCGCCGGACGACTTCGAGATCGAGCAGACGGAGCAGACCGTCCGGTCGTCGACCGTGCTGATGCTCGACCTCTCCCTCTCGATGCCGATGCGCGAGAACTTCCTGCCCGCCAAGAAGGTGGCGATGGCGCTGCACTCGCTGATCTCGACGCAGTACCCCCGGGACTACCTCGGCATCGTCGGGTTCAGCGAGGTCGCCCGTGAGCTGACGGCGGCCCAGCTCCCGGAGGTCAGCTGGGACTTCGTGTACGGCACCAACATGCAGCACGGATTCGTGCTCGCCCGGCGGATGCTGGCCCGCCAGACCGGCACCAAGCAGATCATCATGATCACCGACGGCGAGCCCACCGCCCACATCGACCGCTGGGGCGAACCCGAGTTCCACTACCCGCCCATCCGCGAGACCGTCGACGCCACGTTGCTCGAGGTGGCCCGGTGCACGAGGGACCGGATCCGGATCAACACCTTCATGCTGGACGCCGACCGGGGGCTGCAGCGCTTCGTCGAGCGGATGACCGAGCTCAACCGGGGGAGGGCGTTCTTCACGTCGCCCGAGACCCTCGGGGACTTCGTGCTGGTGGACTTCATCGAGCAGAAGCGCCAGCTGCTGCGCGGTCGCCGGTCCGCCTGACGGCCTCCCGCCGGGTTCCCGAGCGTCGCCCGGAACCCGCGCCACACCGTGGCCACGCCGAGGACGCGACCTCGCGCGAAGCGTGGCGCGATGACCCGTCAGCGTGCATTTCTTCTTGCAAAACCGGGGCTGCAACGACCATGATGGCAATCACACTGCTGTAATTACAGGGTGGAGATGGGGGGCTCGGACCTCGGTTCGTGTCGAAGGAGCCTGGTCGAAGACCCGGTGCAAGGTCGGAGGATCACATGAGCGCAGACCCGAGCGAGATGGACGACCAGGGTTGGCAGCTGTACGCCAACTGCCTCGGCGTCGATCCCGACCTCTTCTTCCCCGAGCGTGGCGCCTCCACGAAGGAAGCCAAGGCCGTGTGCAAGGGCTGCGTCGTGCGTGAGGACTGCCTCGAGTACGCGCTCGCCAACGGTGAGAAGTTCGGCATCTGGGGTGGGCTCAGCGAGCGGGAGCGCCGTCGCATCCGTCGTCAGCGTGCCCTCGCCCGAGCGGCGCAGAGCGAGCGGATCGTCAGCGCCTGAGGGGACTCAGGCGCTGGGCGTGAGCAGACGGGTGGGGGTGGCCACCACGTCGAGCGGGACGTCCCAGACCTCGGGGTCCCACCGGGGGAGCTCCTGGAGGTCGTGGGCGAGGCCGACGAGCACGCCACGCCGGTCACCGGCGAAGGCCCGGTCGTAGAAGCCGGCGCCCCGGCCGAGCCGGTTGCCGTCGAGGTCGAACGCGACGAGCGGCACCAGGATCACGTCCAGCTCGGGCCCGTCGACCGTCGGCCCCGCGCCCGGTTCGAGGATGCCCCATCGACCCTCGACGAGGGGGGCGTCGCCGTCCCACTCCCGGAAGCGGAGCGTGTCGCCCTCGCAGACCGGGAGCCAGACCGAGTGGCCGGCTGCCCGCAGCTGCCGGGTGAGCGGTCCGGGGTCCAGCTCACCGTCCGAGGCGACGTAGCCGCCGACGCGGGCTCGGGCCCATCGCTGGGTGATCCACGGGCCCAGCCGATCGGCCACCGCCTGCGCCGCACCGGCCGCATCGGCGGGGTCCAACGCCCGGCGGGCGGCGCGGACCCGGCGGCGTGCCTCCGTGCTCGGATCACCCGTGTCCGCTGCCATCGACGCCTCCTGATCCCGGCCCGATCCCGAGCCTCCCTCGCGCTGTGCGCTCGCCACCGCACCGGTAGCATGCGCCCATGGGTACACAAGAGTTGATCATCATCGCCGTCGTGCTCTTGGTGCTGTTCGGCGGCTCCCAGCTGCCGAAGCTGGCCCGGTCGATCGGCGAAGCCCAGCGGGAGTTCAAGCAGGGCCTCAAGGACGGCGAGGCCGAGAGCGAGGCGGACCGGGACGGGGCCGCCAAGAAGGAGTAGCCGCGCCGGTTCGGCGCGGCCGCCGGCTCAGACCATGACGGTCTCCGCCCGACCGGCGCGAGCCCGCAGGAGACGTCGGCGCTCCCGCTCCGACGTGCCGCCCCACACACCGTGGTCGATGCGGTTGTCCAAGGCGTACTCGAGGCACGTGGACTTGACCGGGCAGTCGGCGCACACCTTCCGGGCCACGTCCACTCCCACACCGTCACTGGGGAAGAACAGGCTGGGCGGCTTGTCGACGCAGTTGCCCTTCGCCATCCAGTTCGGTTCCATCACGCCTCCTCGTCGGGCGTCGCGACGACGCAAACCGACCGCTCCAGCATTCCCACTTTCCGGGACCGTTCACACGTGCAGCTCTGAGGTTCCTCTCAGTGTGACCGTCAGGTGACGGGCTGAAGCCCGCCACAGCCGCCTGCTGTCGTTCCGCCCGTCGTTGCGACACGATGGGCGGAGCCAGCCCACCCCGTCGTCGACGGAGGAACCATGCAGCCCGAGAACCCATCCCCCGGATCCCCCTGGACGCCGCCCTCCTCGGATGCGCCCACCCCCCGTCCCGCAGCGCCCGGCCCCGCCGGCTGGGCGCCACCGGGTCCGAGC
>JAEZFI010000304.1 GCA_023437745.1 Actinomycetes bacterium | reverse complement strand
GTCGCAGTGCTCGCCGGAGCCGGCGCCGACGAGACGCACGACGGCGGGATGCGACCCACGCTCGCCGACGAGCCGCCCGTGCTGGACCGCATGGACGAGCAGCTCGGTTGTGGCATCACCCCGGGCATGCCGGTGGGGACCGCGACGTTCCTCGATCTGGAGCTCGCCGGTGGCGCTCGCACGACCCGTGTCTACGTGCCGCCGTCCGCGACCCCGACGACGCCGCTGCCCGTGATGCTCGTGTTCGGCGACTTCGGGAGCTCGTCCACCCAGACCTCGTCCGTCACGGGCATCGAAGCCCATGCGGCTGCGTCGGGGACCGTGGTCGTGACGCCCGAGCCGACGGGCGCCGAGCTGTCCCAGTGGAACGTGGCCGAAGCGTCCGACCAGCCCGACGACATCGGGTTCGTCACCGCCGCGCTCGACCAGCTCGCCGCCCTGCTCTGCCTGGACCAGGACCGTGTGAGCGTCGTGGGCATCGGCAACGGCGCGCACCTCGCGGGGCTCTGGTCCTGCCGCCGCAGCGATCGGACCGCCGCCACCGTGATGGTCGACGGCGCCTACCTCCCTGCGTCGTGCCCGCTCGGCGCCCCGACGCCGCTGCTCGTCCTCGCCAGCAGCGACGACACGGTGCTGCCGCCGGACGGCGGCTTCGGTCCCGGGTTGGACGCCATCTCGAACGGGGGCCTGCTCCTCACCTCGGCGGCGGACTACGAGCCCCTGTCGGTGTCGGCGACGCTGGCACGGTGGGCGGACGCTGCGGCCTGCGATCCCGTGCCGTCGAGCACCACTGACGAGGCGGGCGCCGCGCGAACCGTCTACGCGGGCTGCCTCGACGACGTGACGGTGCGCAGCACGGTGGCGCCGTACGGACTCCACGGGTGGCCGCCGAACGCGACCGCAGAGGTGCTCTCGTTCGTGGCGGGTCAGACCGGCGAGTGATCCTGCGCCCGGTCGGAGCGACCGGCGACGAGGCTGCGCAGCGGTGCAGCACCGGGGATCCCGTGGCTGCTCCGTCCCCACCGTCCCGATGGGCGGGTCAGCATGATGGATCCGCCGGGCGTGAAGGCCACCAGGATCCCCGTGAGGGGCACGACCATCCGCCCGCCGACGGCCTCCGCGGCCGGATCGGCGCCGCTCCGGGCGCCGTCGAGCGCCGCGGCGACCTCGGCCGTGGTGGTGGACAGGCCTTCCGCGAGCACGGTCAAGGCCCGCAACGAGTCGACGTCGATGCCGAGCAGGCGGGTGAGGCACCACAGGCGGGCGGTCACCTCGACCGGATCGTCGACGGGCTCCGTGACGCCGTCGACGTTCACCTCGGGAGCCGTCGACCGGTCGAGGACCAGCTCGGCAGCACCGGGCGCGGCGATCGGGCGTCCCTTCAGGTGGTAGAGCCGTGCGATCGACAGGATCTCTGCGTCGTCGAGCTCTGCGACGCCCTGCTCGAAGGCGGCCAGCTCGTCGGGGAGCCACCAGCCGTCGCACCGCCGGGCGAGCGCGGAGAGCGACGCACCCTCGGCCACCCTCGCCGCGGCGAGGGCCGCGCCGAACCGCCGCTTGGAGACGAGCGAGGCGGTGGAGTGGGGGGCTTCGACGACCACGTTTCCCGTATCGACGGCGGTGGCGTCGGGGTTGAACTTGGAGGGCCCTTCGGCCCATGCGGGGCGCGACGATGCCGGGCGGTCAGCGGAACGGGGGGCCGCTCACCCAGGCGACGAGGGAGTGCCGGATCCCGCTGCGCAACGGCATCACCCGGTGGTACTCGAAGCTCGGGAACGCGACGACGGTGCCCTGGCGGGCCGTCGCCGCGGCGACGGCATGGCGGTCGGCGTCCACGAGGTCCTCTTCGACGTCGAAGAACTGGAGCTCTCCGCCCACGTAGTCGGCCGGGTCGGAGAGCTGCACGACGAGGGACAGCTTGCGGGTGGCGACGTTGCCGTCGAGACCGTCCTGGTGCCAGGAGTAGAACGACCCGGGCGCGTCGTACGTCGTGAACTGCAGGTCCTCGCCGAAGCCGGTCAACTCGAAGCCGTACCGGCGGTTGGCTCGCTCGGCGACGGTCGCCAGCTTCTCGTAGACCCACCACGCGTCGTCCGGAGCGATCCACGCCGTCCTCGACGAGCGGATGTCGGCGTTGGCGACCTCGGAGCCGTCGTACCCCTCCAGGGTGGCGTCCTCGGGCTCGAGGCTGGTCCCCAACTCGATGATCCGCTCGCACTGGCGCGGCGTGAAGACCCGGGCGTGCAACTCGTGGCTCTGGTACGGCGGCGGCGCCCCGACGTCGAAGACGGGGCGGCCGACCAGCCGGTCGCTCACCCTTCCTGGGCGTGGAAGAGCGTGGTCGTGGTGGAGGTCGAGGTCGTGGTGGTCGGCGTGACCACCGACGGGTTCGCCGCCTGAGGGTCGCCGGTCAGCTTGATCGGCGGGTTCGGGTCCGGCCGCGAGCACGCGCCGAGCCCCGTGGCGAGTGCGAGGGCCGTGACGGCGGCGGCGCAGCGTCGGGAACGTCGGGAGATCACGGCGTCATGTTGCTCCACGTGTGCGACCGCCTCCAAACCGTGCGCACCTCCGGGGTCAGGGCTCGTAGAAGGCGTTGAAGAAGGCGCCGCCCTGCTCGATGTCAGCGACCACCTCGAGCGCGGTCGGCCGGCCGGTGATGCCGGCGCCCAGCGCAGCGATGGTGGCCACGCGGTTGTTGGCGAAGATCGCGTCCTGGTGGGCCGCCTTCGCCCCCGGGTCCACCCACACCGCGGCGATGAGGACGGTGAGGTCGGCGATCTCGGCGGGGATCACGCCCGTCGCGACGCACTCGAGCACACCGGCCGCCACGCCGGCCTGTGCGGCACCCCACGTGAGATGGGCGTGCTCCTCCGAGGCGAGCGCCGACTTGTTCACGAACAGCGTGAACGGCTTCACCGGCAGGCCCGGGCGGGCGACCACGACGAACGGCGCGTGCCCCTGGCTGGGCGTGGCGAGGGCCTGGCTCCACGACGCACCGATCGGCCCGTTGCGGTCGCCGAGCACGGTGTTCACATGCGCGGCGGAGACGCCTCCGCCCTCGAACCCCTCGCCGATCTGGATCGGGATCGGCCCGATCGGACCCCGTGACGTCATGGAAGCCTCCCGTAGCGGACGAGCTTGAGCAGCTCGGTGGAATCGGTGTCGGGCCGGGTGTCGTAGGCGAGCAGCGCCACGTACCTGGGTGTCGGCCCTTGGATCGGGGTGACCCGGTGCATCGAGTTCCGGCCCTCGAAGAGCATGAGCGTGCCAGGACGCATCGGCACCGTCGACACGAGCTGCGGCGCGTGCCCGTCGATGACCGAGCGGACCTCGTCGTAGTGCTCGTCCTCGGCGCTCCGGATCCGGTGCGCCGACTCGAAGTCACCCCCGCTCGCCGAGCACTGCAGCGCGATGGACACGACGAAGTCGGTCTGGTCGAAGTGCCAGCCCAGCTCGTCGCCATCCCCCATGGCGGCCACGTTCAGTGCTCCGAACGGGTCGGCGTAGCGGTGCAGGGGCGCCCGCTCGAGCATGGCCGACACCAGCGCCAGCAACCGGTCGTCCTCGTAGACCGAGCGCAGCAGCGAGCCCGCGGGGATCAGGTCGTACGCCACGGCACCCAGCGACGACCGGACCTGGGCCCGGCGGGGATGCCCTTCGGGGACGGTCTCGTCGGGCAGCCCGAGGTACGGCGTGCCCATCACCATCGAGTGATGGGCGAGCGGCGCGAGCGCGTCGCACTCGGCGCACATCGCCGCGACGGCGTCCGGGGTGAGGAAGTCCTCGACGATCGCGACCCCGCTCGCTGCGAGATCGGCCCGCGCCTGTTGGATCAGCGGAGCGAGGCCGGGGCCGTCGGACAGGTCGACCGTGGTCACCCTCATCGCGCCAGGACCTCCGGGTCGTGGATCGGGCCGGTGGACTGCGACAGCGACCGTGCGCCCCGGCCGGCGCGGGCGGCGATGACCTCGGCGCAGATCGCGACAGCGGTCTCCTCGGGGGTCCGGGCCCCGAGATCCAGACCGATCGGCGCGTGGACGCGGGCCAGCATCTCCTCGTCGGCGCCCGCCTCCCGCAGTCGCCTCGCCCGGTCCTCGGTCGTGCGCCTCGATCCCATCGCCCCGATGTAGCCGACATCGGTCCCGAAGCACGCCATCAACGCCGGCACGTCGAACTTGTGGTCGTGGGTCAGCACGCAGACCGCGTCCGCGGCCCCCAGGCGCGGCCCGACGTCCTCGAGCAGCCGGTGGGGCCAGTCGACGACGATCTCGTCGGCCAGCGGGAACCGTCGCGCGGTCGCGAACGCCGGCCGGGCGTCGCAGACCGTCACCCGGTAGCCCAGCACCTTCGCCACGCGCACCAGCGCGGCGGTGAAGTCGACGGCTCCGAAGATCAACATCGTGGGCGGCGGAGCGAACGACTCGATGAAGACCGACACGTCGAGCTGCCCGTTCTCGCCGTGCGGTCCGTAGTGGCGGATGCCGGAGCGGCCCGCCTCGAGCTCGCCGAGCGCGTCGCGCAGCACGACGCGGTCCAGCTCGGGGTCGCCGAGGCTCCCCTCGACGTCCGGCGGCGCGCCCCGGTCCTGGACCACGAGCACCCGGGCCCCTGCAGGACCTCCGCCGGGGTCGAGGCGCGTCACCAACGCGGCCGGCCGCTGCGCTCGGAGCGCGTCACGGAGCCGTTCGTACATCACCAGTCCAACGGCTCGATGAACAGGTGGACGGTGCCGCCGCAGGTGAGCCCGACGGCGAATGCGTCGTCGTCGCTGTACCCGAACGTCACCACCGAGCGAGAGCAGTGCTCCAGCGCGGCCAGCGCCTCGGTCACCACGGCACCCTCCACGCACCCGCCGGACACGCTCCCGGCGACCTCACCCAGGTCGTTGACCGCCATCGCGGCGCCGGGCAGGCGCGGGCCGGAGCCCTCGACGTCCACGACACGGGCGAGCGCCACCCGCCGGCCGTCGGCGCGCCACCGTTCGATGTCGTCGAGGATCTCGATCACGTCTCCCCCAACAGCTCGGCAAGTTGCTCCAGGGCGGCGAGCGAGTGCCCGTCCACGAACCGGTCACAGTACGGCAAGGCCGCCGCCATCCCACGCGCCAGCGGCTGGTAGCCCGGCGTCCCGCGCAACGGGTTGACCCAGACGATGCGGGCGGCGGCCCGGGAGAGTCGGGCCATCTGCTCGGCGAGGTGCGCCGGCTCGCCACGGTCCCAGCCGTCCGACACGATCACGACATCGGCACCCCGCGCCACGCCACGCCGGCCCCACTCGTCGAGGAACACGGCGAGGTCCTGCCCCAGCCGCGTGCCGCCGTCCCAGTCCTGCACGACGCCCGCGACCGCAGCGAGCGCCGCGTCGGGCCGCACGGTCGCCAGCTCCCGCGTCAACCGCGTGCAGCGAGTGGCCAGTGCGAAGACCTCGACCCGGGACCTGGCGCGCAGCGAGGCGTGGGCGAATCGCAGCAGCAGCCGCGTGTAGGGCTCCATCGAACCCGACACGTCGAGGAGGAGGACCTGCCGCCGCGGACGGGGGACCCGACGACGTCGTCGCCAGGTGTCGGGTGCTCCCCCGGCCCGCACCGCTGCGGCGACCGTGCGGCGGAGGTCGATCTCACCCCTCCGCGCCGGACGCCGCCGACGACCGCGGACCGTGCGGTGGTGCCACCGCAGCCGGTCGACGGCTCGGGCCAGCTCGTCCAGCTCGGCGATCGTGCACTCGGCGAAGTCCCGGTCACGGAGGGTCTCGTGGGCCGTGAAGCGGACCGCACGGTCGGAGCGGGGGTCGCGCTCGTCGCCCGGCTCGGGAGCCGCAGCAGTGGCGTCGTCGCCGTCCTCCGCGTCCGCATCGACCGGCCGGAGGGCGGGCGCCCCGGAAGGAGCGTCCACGACGCCGCCCAGGAAGAACCGGGCGAACGCGGCGTCGTGGGTGGGCAGGTCCTCACGCCGCCGGACCAGGGTGGCGCGGCTGGCCCACAAGACCTGCCGGACATCGTCCACCTCGACGTGACCCAGGGCGGCGGCGAACGTCCCGACCGCGTCGACCGGAACCTCCAGCCCCGCCCCCCGCAGCGCACCGACCCAGCGGACGAGGCCGTCCCCCGCACTCGGCGCCGGACCGGCCCCACGGAGGTCGCCGTGCTGGCTCATCCGCCGGGGACCGCACCCGTCGCCGCAGCGACCATGCCCTCGAAGTCGGCGGCCTCGACGCGGTCGCGGTCCTCCCGGTACTTCACGACGGTGCCGAGGGTCGACCGGGCGGCGGAGGCCGTCACACCGTCGCCCAGCAGCGCGATCGCCACCGCCCAGTCGATCGTCTCGGCGACGCCGGGTGGCTTGTACAGCCCGAGGCCGCGGAGGCGGGCGCTCAGCTCGGCGACCTGGCGTGCCACGTCGGCCGCCACCCCCGGGGCCCGCAACCGGACGATCGCGACCTCGCGCTCCACGTCCGGGTGCTCTACCCAGTGGTAGAGGCAGCGCCGCTTGAGGGCGTCGTGGAGGTCCCGCGTGCGGTTGGAGGTCAACACCACGATCGGCACCACCTCGGCACGGACGGTGCCCAGCTCCGGGATGGTCACCGAGTAGTCGGAGAGCAGCTGGAGCAGGAACGCCTCGAACTCGTCGTCGGCCCGGTCGACCTCGTCCACCAGCAGCACCGGTCGCGGCGAGCCCGCAGGGCTGCTGATGGCCTCGAGCAGGGGGCGGCGGATCAGGAAGCGCTCGGAGTAGAGCTCGACCTCGACCTCGGCGGAGCCGTGGCCGGCCAGCTCCCCGGTCGCCTCGGCCGCCCGCAGGTGCAGGAGCTGGCGGGCGTGATCCCACTCGTACAGCGCCTGCGCCGCGTCGATGCCCTCGTGGCACTGCAGCCGGATCAGCGGTCCGCCGGTGACGGCGGCCAGGGCCAGCGCGAGCGACGTCTTGCCCACCCCGGCGTCGCCCTCCAGGAGCAGTGGCCGGTCGAGCGCCATCGCCAGGTGGACGACGGTCGCCAGCTCCTCGTCGGCGAGGTAGCCGGCGTGCTCCAGGTCACGCTGCGCTTCGACGGGCGTGGCCATCGCTACTCCTGGGAGAAGAAGACGTTCTTCATCTCCGTGTAGTGGTCCATGGCCGCCGGACCGAGCTCCCGACCGAGGCCCGACCGCTTGAAGCCACCGAAGGGCGCCTCGGTGCGCACCGAGCGGGGAGAGTTCACGGAGAGGACGCCGGTGCGGACCTCCTTCGCCACCCGGATCGCCCGACCCAGGTCCCGGGTCCAGAGCGAGCCGGAGAGGCCGTAGGGGCTGTCGTTGGCGAGGCGGACGGCCTCCTCCTCCGTGTCGAAGGGGATGATGCAGGCGACCGGGCCGAAGATCTCCTCCTGGGCCACGCGCCAGGAGTTGTCGACGTCGGCGAGCACGGCCGGACGCAGGTACCAGCCGTCGCCGTCGGGGATCCCACCGCCGTCGACCAGGCGCGCTCCCTCGGCCGCACCGATGCCGAGGTAGTCGAGCGCCACCTGCCGCTGGCCCTCCGAGATCATCGGGCCCAGCTGGGTCGCCTCGTCGAGCGGCTCGCCGACCACCAGCTGCCGGGTGTGCTCGGTGAACACCTCCACGAACTCGTCGTACGCGTCACGCTGCACCAGGAACCGGCTCCGGGCGCAGCAGTCCTGCCCCGTGTTGTCGAACACCGACAGCGGCCCGGCCTCGGCGGCCTTCGCGACGTCGGCATCGGCGAAGACGATGCACGCCGACTTCCCACCGAGCTCGAGGGAGACGCGCGTGATGTTGTCGGCGCTGCGCCGGAGGATCTGCGCGCCCGTCGCCGTCTCGCCGGTGAAGCTGATCTTGGCGACACGGGGGTCGGCCGCCAGCAGGTCGCCGATCACGCGGCCGGGGCCCGGGAGCACCGAGACGGCCCCCGCCGGGACCCCCGCCTCGATCAGCACCTCGCCGAGCATCAGGGCGGTGCCCGGCGTGAGCGACGCCGGCTTGATCACGACGGGGTTGCCGCACGCGAGCGCCGGGGCGGCCTTCCAACACGTGATGAGCAGCGGGAAGTTCCAGGGCACGATCAGCGCGCAGGGCCCGACCGGCTCCCGGAGCACCACGTCGAGGCCGGCGTCCTGCACCGGCACCGTCATGCCCAGGTGCTTGTTGGCGGCGCCCGCGAAGTACTCGAACACGTCGGCGGCGGTGTTCGCCTCCCACCGGGCGTTGCCGATCGGGTGCCCTGCACCGCGTGCCTCGGCGAACGCGAACTCCTCGGACCGCTCCCGGAGCAGCCGCGCCACCTCGAGCAGCACCTTCCCGCGCGCAGTGGCCGAGGTGCGCCGCCACGTGCCCCGCTCGAACTCCTCGACGGCCGCGGCCAGGGCGCGGTCCACGTCGGCCTTCCCGGCCTGCGCCACGGCACCCAGCGCCTTGCCGGTCGAGGGGTCCATCACGTCGAAGGTGGCGCCGTCCGCGGCGGCCACCTTCTCGCCGCCGATCAGCAGTTCCGAGGAGAAGGTGAGCATCCGCGGGATGGTAGACGGCACCGTCCGGCCCGACCGCAGCGTGGACACCCGTTCTGTCGCGTGGACCGTGGCGCCCGCGTCACGGT
>JAEZFI010000303.1 GCA_023437745.1 Actinomycetes bacterium | reverse complement strand
GCGGACGACACGATCGAGCGCTCCGAGATGTCACCGAGCCCGCGATCGATGATCGCCAGGATCTCGCTGATCGTCTCTGTGTCCTTCGTGTCGGTCATTCCTGCCTCCAAGACGAGATCGTGCTGTGGTCAGCCTACGCACCAATGTGTCGGCCACACACCCAATTGCGTCAACGCTGTGTGAAGTCTGGTGTTCCTCTCACTCTGGTGACCTCGGGCACCGACGTCGATGGGCAGTTCACCTTCCCCGACGGGGAGGAGGAAGAGGGGCCGGAGGCGGAGCCGGCCCGGCCCGCCACGGATAGGTTCTGCGCATGACGACCACCAGAGGCCTGACGTTCGCGTCGCTGCCCGCGCTCGGCATGGACGCGGTGTCGACCTTGACCAGCCGGTGCGACGCCCTGGGGTACGACTCCTTCTGGGTCGCCGAGACCACCGGCCCCGAGGCCTTCGCCACGCTGGCCACGGCCGCTGCTGCCGTGCCCGGCATCGGGCTCGGCACCGGGGTCCTCGCCCTGCAGCTGCGGACGCCGATGCTGGCGGCGATGGGCGCGGCGACGCTCGCAGCGCTCCCCGGTCGGAGCGAGGTGCACCTCGGCGTGGGGATCAGCTCGCCCGTCGTCGTCGGCCAGTGGCACGGGGCGGAGTACGGCGACGAGCCCGTGCGACGAGCCCGCGAGTACCTGACGCTGGTGCGGGAGTGCCTGACGGGCGAGCCGGTGACGTTCGAGGGCGACTACTGGTCGTGCCGACGGTTCCGCCTGGGCGTCCGGCTGGGCGAGTCGACGCCGCGCCTGGTGCTGGGTGCCCTGAACGAGCGGATGCTGCAGACTGCCGGCGAGCTCGCGGACGGGGTCCTCCTCAACTACCTGCCGGCGAGCGCGGTCCCCTGGTGCATCGAGCAGGTGCGCGAGGGCGAAGCCCGGGCGGGCCGAGCACAGGGCTCGTGCCGCATCCACGCGTACGTCCACGTCGGGGTGTGCGACCGCGAGGGTGCGATCGAGTCCGCGCGCCGCGACCTCTTCTCGTACGCGGTCGTCCCCGCCTACGCCCGGGCGTTCAGCCGGGCCGGCTTCGCCGACGAGGTGGCGGCGATCACCGAGGCCCACGCCCGACGTGACCGTGACGCCGCGGTGGCAGCGGTGTCCGATCGGATGGCCGACGCCATCGACGTCTGCGGCGACGCAGCGACCGTCCGCGCCGCGGTGGAGGCGTACGAGGCGGCCGGCGTCGAGCACGTCGTGATCATGCCGATGCCGTGGGGACCCGACCGGGCCAAGGTCGTCGAGGACACCCTGGTCGCCGCCGCACCCGAGCCGACGAGCGGTCGCTGACGTGGAGCCCAGCGGCGCCACGATCGTCGTCACCGGTGCCGCCAGCGGGATCGGCGCGGCGCTGGCCCGGGCCTTCGCCGCCGAGGGTGCTGCCCGCCTCTGGCTCGCCGACCTCGACGAGACCGGCGCCGGTGCCGTGGCCGACGAGCTGGGCCCGACCGCCACGGGAGTGGCGCTCGACGTGGCCGACGAGGACGCCGTGGCCGCCCTGGTCGAGCGCATCGAGGGCGAGGGGCCCATCGACCTCTTCTGCGCCAACGCGGGCATCGCGACGGGCGCGGGCGTGGACGCCCCCGACGAGGTCTGGCAGCGGATCTGGAACGTGAACGTGATGGCGCACGTGTACGCGGCGCGGGCGCTGCTGCCCCGCTGGATCGAGCGGGGCCGGGGCCATCTCCTCGTGACCGCCTCGGCCGCCGGGCTGCTGACCAACCTCGGCGACGCGCCGTACACGGCGACCAAGCACGCTGCGGTCGGCCTCGCCGAGTGGATCGCCATCACCCACGGCGACGCCGGCGTGGGCGTGTCGTGCCTGTGCCCCCAGGGTGTGCGCACGCCGATGGTCATGGGTGGCCTCGAGGCGGAGCAGATGGCGGCCGGCGTGGTCGAGCTGATGGGTCTCATCGAGCCCGAGGCGTGCGCCGCCGCGACCGTGCGGGGTCTGCGTGAGGGCCGCTTCCTCATCCTCCCCCACCCCGAGGTGGCCGAGTACCAGCAGCACAAGGTGACCGACCCGGACCGCTGGCTGGCGGGCATGCGGAAGCTCCAGCGGCGGCTCCAGGGTCGCTGACGAGTGGCGGATCGGGAGACGCTCGACGTCTACCGGCGGCGGGCCGCCGAGTGGACGGCACAGCGCTCCGGGATCACCGACGACATCGGGGACTTCGTCGCCCGCCTCGGTCCCGGCGACCGGCCCGTGCTCGACCTCGGCTGCGGGCCCGGCCAGTACCTTTCGCAGCTCCCGGAGGGCTCGGTCGCCCTCGACGCGGTGGCCGAGCTCCTGGCCGAGGTGCCCGGTCACGCGCCGACCGCCCGGCGGGTGCGGGCCGACCTCTCCCGGCTGCCCCTGCGCACCGGTTCCATCGGCGCGGTCTGGGCGAACAAGAGCCTCATCCACCTCCCCCGACCCCGGGTGCCCATGGCCCTCTGGGACCTCCACCGCACGATGCGCGTCGGAGCGCCCGTGGAGCTGGGCCTCTTCGGAGGCGACCAGGACTTCGGCCCGGTGCCCGACGACGACTTCCCCGGCCGCAGGTTCTCGCTGTGGCCCGAGGACCTGCTGCTCGCCGTGGCGGAGGGCGCGGGCTTCGTCGACACGGCGATCTCGCGACGGGAACGTGGTGAACGGGTGTTCCTCACGCTGCGCGCCCGGCGAGGCTTCACGCTCGCCGACACGGTCGACGAGGACATGCGACTGCTCGTCGTGGGGCTCAACCCGTCGATCATGACGGCCGAGCGTGGGATCGGCTTCGTGCGGCCCGGCAACCGCTTCTGGCCCGCTGCACTCGAGGCCGAGATCGTCCACAGGGACCGGGATCCGGTCGCCGCGCTGCGGGAGCACGGGATCGGGATGACCAACCTCGTGACGCGGGCGACCCGTCGTGCCGACGAGCTGTCGCCCGCCGAGTACCGCGCGGGAGCGCAGCGACTCGACCTGCTCTGCGCCTGGTTGCGCCCCGCCGCCGTGTGCGTCGTCGGCGTGACCGGCTGGCGAGCCGCGGTGGGCGAGCCGAAGGCGACGCTCGGTTGGCAGTCCCGACGGTTCGGCGGCTGCCCGACGTATGTCATGCCCAACCCCAGCGGGCTGAACGCGCACACTGACGTGGCCGACCTCGCCGCCCACCTCCGGAACGCGGTCGCTCCCGTTTCGTGGGGGGGGGGGGGGGGGGGGGGCG
>JAEZFI010000277.1 GCA_023437745.1 Actinomycetes bacterium | reverse complement strand
CCCGGCCGTGGGCCGCGGCGCCCCCCCCCCCCCGGGGGGGGGGGTGGGGGGGCGCCGGTCAACCGGCGCCGAGGACCTGCGCGAGCAGCGCGTCGACGAACGCCTCGTCGACGCGGTCGCCGCTCATGAGCAACCGGTAGAAGATCGGGCCGACCAGCAGGTCGTTCAGGAGGCCGAGGTCGCGGGTGTCCCCCTCGGTCCGCACCTGTGCGATGAGCTCCTGCGTGATCGCTCGTCGGTGCGAGATGAACTCGCGTCGGAGCGCCGACAGGACCGGGTCGCGGGCGGCGCCCTCCACGATCGACGGGAGCACGCGGCGCCAGCGGGCGTCGTCAGGGTGCCCGATGCCGAGGAGGACGTTGCGGAGGTCCCGGCGAGGATCACCAGTGGGGTGCAGCTGCCCGGTGGGCCGGAGGCAGTCCATCGCCTCGGTCACCATCTGCGGGACGGATGGCCAGTGGCGGTAGATGGTGGTGCGGGCGACGCCGCTCAGCTTCGACACGCCGTCCACCGTGACGGCGCCGTAGCCGCCCTCGGCGAGGAGGTCGAAGGTGGCGTCGAGGACGGCGTCGCGGGTGCGCGCGACTCGTGGGTCGAGCCGTCCGGCGGCCGTCACGGGCGGGCGCCCTCGGGATGCGCGTCGCCCGCGTGGCTGCCGCCGGTGTGCGCCCCGCCGGGCGTCGCCGGCTCGTCGGGGATGCGGGACGACGTGATGAGGCCGAACACGGCGGCCACACCGGCCGCCACGAAGAACGCGGCGCTGGTCCCCGACATGAAGGCGTCGCGAGCCGCACTGGTGATGCCGTCGGCCACGGCGGGCAGCGCGGGGTGGTCGGCCGTCGCGTTGCGGAGCTCGCGGGCGACGTGCACGGCCGGCCCGATCCCCTCGGAGGCGGCGTGGCCTGCGGGGGCGAACCGGTCGGCCATCGCCGGCGGGATGAGCGCCTGCACGTCGGTCAGGTCGAACCGCGACCGGTAGAAGCTGTTGAGCACCGACCCCAGCACGGCGATGCCGACCGCGCCGCCGACCTCGCGTGTCACGTCGTTGACCGCCGAGCCGACGCCCGCCTTGGACAGCGGGAGCGAACCGATGATCGCCGTGGTGGACGGCGGCATCACGAGCGCGATGCCCGACGCCAGCACGATCAGGGACGCCAGGAAGTGCCAGTAGCTCGAGTGCGCGTCGAGCGTCCCCATCCCGACGAGGCCGATCGCCGCCAGGACGAAGCCCACGCGCATCGTCTTGCGCACGCCGAACGCCGCCGTGATCCGTGGGCTCCGGGGCGAGACCACGATCATCATCAGGGCGCTGGGCATCGTGGCCAACCCGGCGTGCAGGGGGCTGTAGCCCTTCACGTACTGCAGGAACTGGGAGGCGATGAAGAACATCCCGAACATGCAGAAGAAGATCGTGGTGATGCTGGCACTGCCCATGCCGAAACCTCGGAACCGGAACAGGCGCGGGTCGAGTGTGGGGTGCTCGGCCCGCAGCTCCCAGCCGACGAAGGCGACGAGGAACACCGCCGCCAGACCGAATGCGAGGAGCGTCCCGCCGCTGGTCCAGCCCCACTCGGGACCCTCGATGATGCCGAAGACCAGCGCCACGAGGCCGATGACGGAGAACACCGAGCCGATGGGGTCGAGCGGGTGTCCGTGGGGGTCCTTCGAGGTCGGCACGATCCGCCAGCACAGGTAGAGCAGCGCGGCCACGAGGGGAAGGTTGATGAAGAACACCGAGCCCCACCAGAACCACTTGAGCATCAGCCCCGACAGCAGCGGGCCGATCGCTCCTCCGGCGCCGGCCAGGCCGGCCCAGGTGGCGACGGCCTTGGCCCGCTCGTGCGGCGGGAACGAGCTCTGGATGATCGACAGGGTGGCCGGCATGACCAGCGCTGCGCCCAGCCCCATGACGGCCCGTGACGCGATGAGCTGCGCCGGCGACGACGAGAAGCTCGCCACCACCGCGCAGATGCCGAAGATCACGAGGCCGACCTGCAGTGCGCCCTTCCGGCCGAACCGGTCGCCGAGCGCGCCGGCCGGCAGGAGGAACCCGGCGAACACGAGGGCGTAGGCGTCGATGATCCACTGCAGCTCCGTGCTCGACGCCCCTAGCTCCTGCTGGATGGTGGGGATCGCGACGTTCAGCGAGCTGACGGCGACGACGATGAGGACGAGGCTGATGCAGAGGACCGCCAGGATCTGCTTGCGGCGCTCGTAGACGTCCGGCGGGATGCCGAAGGTGTCGGTGGCGGTGCCGGGCGGCGGCGTGGGGGAGGTCGGGCTCATGGGCTCGTCCGATCGACGGGGGGAGGTGCTCGGTCGGAGTGTCTACTGACCGAGGGATGGATGCGCAACAGCTGTGTAGCGAAACCTTCCGGTGCCCCTCCGCCCCGTGACGCACGCCACGCCGTCCGATCTCGTTGGTCGGTTCGGGCGGATCGTCGGTAGGTTGATCCGGCTGTCATCGGAGGCGCGACGGGTGGGCGAGACGGATCTCTATCGACGTGCTGCCCGCCTGATCTGGCGGTTCATGCGCACGCACCCGGGGCCCTTCGCGATCTCGGTGGTCGGTGCCGCGATGTTCTCCGCCGCCGCGGTCGGGGTGCCGCGCGCGCTCGGCGCCGTCACGGACGACCTCATCACCCCCGCGTTCTCGGGCGGCGTCGACGGTGGCACGGTCGTGGGCGGGGTGGTCCTCGTCGTGGGGATCGGACTGCTGCGGGGCCTCTCGATCCTGGTGCGCCGGTACTACGCGGCCATGGTCGAGGCGCGCATGCAGACCACGTTGCGCACCGAGGTCATCGACAAGTACCTGACCGTCCCGCTCGAGTACCACCACCGCAAGCCCACCGGCGAGCTGCTGGCCCATGCCGACGCCGACGTCATCGGCACCACGACGTCGATCAAGCCCCTGCCGTTCTCGATCGGGGTCTTCGCGCTCGTCGTGTTCGCCCTCATCAGCCTGGCGATGGTCGACTGGACGTTCGCCGTCGTCGCGCTCGTCCTCTTCCCGGCGCTCACCGTCATCAACCGGATCTACACGGCCCGGGTGCACCGGCCGGTCACCGAGGTGCAGCAGCGGCTGGGCGAGGTGTCGTCGGTGGCCCACGAGAGCTTCGACGGGGCGCTCGTGGTGAAGACCCTGGGGCTCGCCGAGGCGGAGACCGAGCGGTTCGCGAAGGTCGCCGGCTCGCTGCGGGAGTCGGCGCTCGAGGTCGGGCGCCTCCGGGCCACGTTCGATCCGGTGCTCGACACGCTGCCCAGCCTCGGCACGCTGCTCCTGTTCGTGGTCGGCGGCTGGCGGGTCGATGCCGGGGCGGTCACGCCCGGCGACCTCGTGAACGCGGCGCTGCTCTTCAGCATCCTGGGCTTCCCGATGCGGGTGTTCGGCTTCTTCCTCCAGGAGATGCCCCGCGCGGTGGTCTCGGTCGAGCGCATCGACGAGGTCGTGGCGGAGCCGGACGCCGCCGGCGCACCCGAGGGAGGTCCGACGCTGCCCGCCGGGCCGCTGGGCCTGCAGGTCCGGGACCTCCGCTACGGCTACCTCGACGGCGAGCGCGTGCTCGACGGCGTGTCCTTCGACGTGGAGCCGGGCGAGACGGTGGCGCTCGTCGGTGCCACGGGCGCGGGGAAGTCGACGCTGGCCTCGCTCCTGATCCGCCTGATGGAACCCGACAGCGGCACCGTGCACCTGGGTGGCATCGACACCGCGGTGCTCCACCCCGACGAGATCCGCGCCGCCGTGTCGCTCGTGTTCCAGGAGTCGTTCCTCTTCGCCGAGTCGGTGGAGGCCAACGTGTCCCTCGGCGCCGACGTGGACGTGGACGACGCCGCCCGCGTCTCGCAGGTCACGCGCTTCCTTCCCGCCCTCCCGCACGGATGGGAGACGGTGCTCGGGGAACGTGGCGTCACGTTGTCGGGCGGCCAACGCCAGCGTGTCGCACTGGCCCGGGCGCTCGCCCGGCGGCCGCGCGTCCTCGTCCTCGACGACGCCACGTCGGCGGTCGACCCGATGATCGAGGCGATGATCCTCGCGGGCCTCCGCGCCGGCGGGCACCGCGACGCCACGCTCCTCGTGGTGGCGCACCGCCTCTCCACCATCCGCCTCGCCGATCGGGTGGTGTTCCTGGCCGACGGCCGGGTCCGGGCGCAGGGTCGCCACGAGGACCTCCTCGCCGTCCCCGAGTACCACTCGCTCGTCACCGCGTACGACACGACCGCGGGCGACGCCGCCCGGGACGTCGAGGTGGCGGGATGATCACGGACCCCGTCGAGCCCGTCGATCCCCTGGCGCCCGTCGAACCGGTCGAGTCGCTGGAGCTCGCGGTGCCGCCGGACGCGGCGCTCGGCCCCGACCACGCGAGCGCCGATCGGGCGACCGAGGGCGCCATGGCGATCCTGCGCCGTGGGCTGGCCGCCACCCCCGAGCTGCGCGCCGGGGTGAAGTCCTCCCTCGGCCTCGCCTTCGTCGCAGCCACCGGCAAGCTGATCGTGCCGATCGCGATGCGTCAGATCATCGACCACGGCGTGGCCGACGGGTTCCACGCCGACGACGTGTACCGCACGTGCGCGGTGGCGGCGGTGGCGGTGCTCGTCGTCATGCTGCTCAACCGGCTGACCTACCTCCGGCTCGTGCGCAGCGCACAGAACTCGCTCTACGGGCTGCGCGTCCGCCTCTTCGGCCACGTGCACGAGCTGTCCCTCGCCCACCACAACGAGTCCAAGCGCGGCGTGCTGGTCACCCGCGTCACCAGCGACATCGAGACGCTCGCGCAGTTCGCCCAATGGGGCGCGATGTCGTGGATCGTGAACAGCACGATCGTCGTCGTCACCCTCGTCGTGATGGCGTTCTACGCGTGGCAGCTCGCCGTGGTCACCGCGCTGGTCTTCGTGCCGGTCTTCCCGCTGATGCGGTCCCTGCAGCGTCGCCAGCTGCGCGCCTACGACCAGCAGCGGGTCGCCGTCGCCCAGACCCAGACCGAGATCTCCGAGTCGGTGATGGGCGCATCGGTCATCCGGGCCTACGGCATGCAGCCGCGCATCCGGCGGCGGGCGCACGACGCGATCGACGCGCAGTACCGGGCGAACATGCGGGCCGCGAAGTTCTTCTCGATGCTGTTCGCGCTGTCCGACCTCGTGGGCGCCGTGGCCATCGGTGTGGTGGTCGGCGTGGGGGCGTGGTGGGGTCCGGGCTGGGGGCTCAGCGCCGGCACGGTGGTGGCCTGCGTCTTCCTGGCGAACGTGCTGCTCACCCCGATCGGTGAGATCGGCGAGGTGCTGGACCAGACGCAGACCGCGCTGGCGGGGTGGCGCAAGGTGCTCGACCTGCTGGACGAACCGGTGGACGTCGTCGAGCCGGATCCGGGACGGCCCCTGCCGGCCGGCCCACTCGGGGTCTCGGTGCGCGGCGTCGACTTCTCCTACGTGCCGGGCGAACGGGTGCTCCACGCGGTGGACCTCGAGATCCCGGCGGGGACGAGCGTGGCGATCGTGGGCGAGACGGGGTCCGGCAAGACGACCCTGTCCAAGCTGATGTGCCGCCTCGCGGATCCCGACGCCGGCGTGATCGAGGTGGGAGGTGTCGACCTCCGCGAGGTCGCGCCGCACAGTCGCTCGCAACGGATCCGCCTGGTCCCCCAGGACGGGTTCCTGTTCGACGCGACGGTGGCGGAGAACGTGCGGGCCGGTCGTCCCGATGCGACCGACGACGAGATCGCCGACGCATTCGGGGCGCTGGGGCTCGGCTGGTGGATCGACGGCATGGCCGACGGGATCCACACCGCAGTGGGTGAGCGGGGCGAGAACCTCTCCGTGGGCGAGCGTCAGCTCGTCGCACTCGCCCGAGCGCAGCTCTCGGACGCCGGGCTCCTCATCCTCGACGAGGCCACGTCCGCCGTCGATCCCGAGACGGAGCGCGCGCTCAGCGAAGCGCTCGTCCGCCTCGCGGAGGGCCGCACGACGGTGAGCGTCGCCCACCGCCTCTCGACGGCGGAGGCGGCCGACCTGGTGGCGGTGTTCGACGAGGGCGAGCTGGTGGAGTTCGGTGCCCATGCCGACCTCGTGCAGGACGGCGGACGGTACGCCGAGCTGCACCGATCGTGGGTCGGCAACACCCGCGAGACACCCGCCTGACGGTGCCGCCGGCGGGGCGTTGCGCCTCGTTCCCGACGGGCTGAGAACTCTTCAGCAGGTCGAACGAACTTCGGCCGAAACCCCCTGGATTCCGGGCAGATGAGCCGGGTGGCCCACGGATCACCACGGAGGGTGGTGCTACCATCACGGAACGTCGTTGCTGTCGCTGGGAGGCAACGAGACCTTGGAGGGCGAATCGATGGTGGACGAGGGCGTCGCACACGGAGCCGACCGCTTCGCAGCGATCCGTCCGCTCGCGGCGGAGTTCGCCGACCGCGACATGGAGGCCCACTACTGGCTGGACTCCACCCCCGAGGCCGCCTCGGGGGCTCGCCGGGCAGGGCTCGTCACGGCCGTGTGGTTCCTGGCCTTCTCGCTGGCGGACCTGCTGGCGGTCGGGGTCGGCACCCGCTGGCTGGTACTCGTGCTGGTCCGCCTCGGCGCCATCGTGCCCACGCTCGCCCTCGTCGATGCGCTCCGCCGCGACCCGCGGCTGGTCCGCAACCACTCGCTGCTCACGCTCATCCAGGCCACGCTCTTCGGCGGCTACCAGGTGGTGGCGCTGCTCCAGCCGGACGTCGGCACGGTGGAGACCGCCACGGTCGGCGTCATCGTCATCATCGTGTTCATGCTCGTCCCCAACCGGCTGGTCCTCAGCACCTCCCTGTGCGTCGTCGGTTGCATCGTGTGGGTGATCGCCTCGGTGCTGCAGGGCGGGCTGCGCGGCGCCGAGGTGGCGGCACGGTCCTCCGTCCTCGTCGCCACGATGGTCATCGGCTTCGTGGGCGCCAACCGGATCGCCACGACCAGCCGGCGTGAGTTCGCCATGCGCATCCGGGAGCGCTCGATCAACGAGCGCCTCAGCGTCGAGGTCGCGTGGCGTCAGCGGATGGAGCACGAGCTCGTCCGCCGGGCCAACATCGACGACCTGACCGGGCTGGCGAACCGTCGCTGGTTCCACGAGCTCGCCGAGCAGGAGCTCCGCCGGGCCCAGCGGCACAACCACCCCCTCTCCGTCGTCGTCCTCGACGTCGACCACTTCAAGGCGGTCAACGACACGCACGGGCACATCGCCGGCGACGAGGTGCTGGTCGAGCTGGGGCGGGTCCTCAACGAGCAGGTGCGCCGGGTCGACGTCCTCGGTCGCATCGGCGGCGAGGAGTTCGCCGTGGTCATGCCCGGCGCCGACCTCGCCCGCTGTCGCGACGTCTCGGAGCGGCTCCGGCTGGCCGTCGCCGACCTCCGCTTCCGGTTCGGCGGGGTGGCCGTCGCGCCGACGGTCAGCATCGGCGTCACGACCTGCGACGTGTGGACCGAGCGGCTGAGCGAGGCGCTCGACCGAGCCGACACCGCCCTCTACCAGGCCAAGGCGGAGGGCCGGAACTGCGTCGTGGCGATCGAGGGACCCACGAGCGACGGCGACCCGCAGGCCGCGCGTGGTGATTCGTGGGTGCGCGGAGGCGGTCGGTAAGTTCTCCGGAGTGTTCGCCGGCACGGGCCGGCCCGTCCTCCAGGAGCCATCGTGACCACCAAGCCTCCCCTTCGAGTCGCCGTCACCGGAGCAGCTGGCCAGATCGGCTACTCGCTGCTGTTCCGGATCGCGAGCGGTGCGATGCTCGGTGACGACCAGCCGGTGGCGCTCCAGCTGCTCGAGATCACGCCGGCCCTCGGGGCCCTCGAAGGGGTCGCGATGGAGCTCGACGACTGCGCGTTCCCGCTGCTCACCGAGATCGTCCGCACCGACGACCCGAACGTCGCGTTCGGTGACGTCGACGTCGCGCTGCTCGTCGGTGCCATGCCCCGCAAGGACGGGATGGAGCGCAGCGACCTGCTCAGCGCCAACGGCGGCATCTTCAAGCCGCAGGGTGAGGCGCTCTCCGCCGTCGCCAAGCGCGACGTCAAGGTGCTCGTGGTCGGCAACCCGGCGAACACCAACGCGCTGATCGCACAGCAGAACGCTGCGGACCTCGACCCGGGCCGCTTCACGGCGATGACCCGCCTGGACCACAACCGTGCCGTGGCGCAGCTCGCGCAGAAGACCGGGACGACGGTCTCGGACATCACCAAGATGACGATCTGGGGCAACCACTCGGCCACGCAGTACCCGGACCTCTTCCACGCCGAGGTGAAGGGCGCGAACGCCCCCGAGACGGTGAACGACCAGGAGTGGATCGAGTCGACGTTCATCCCGACCGTCGCCCAGCGTGGCGCGGCGATCATCAAGGCCCGCGGCCTCTCCTCCGCGGCGTCGGCGGCGAACGCGGCGATCGACCACGTGCGCAGCTGGCATCTCGGCACCCCCGAGGGCGACTGGGTGTCGATGGGCATCCCGTCCGACGGCTCCTACGGCGTGCCGGAGGGCCTCATCTCCTCGTTCCCCGTCACGTGCAAGGACGGCGTCTACTCGATCGTCCAGGGCCTCGACATCGACGAGTTCTCTCGCGCCCGCATCGACAAGTCCGTCGCCGAGCTCGCCGAGGAGCGCGAGGCGGTCACGGCCCTCGGCCTGATCTGAGTCAACCCCCGTTCGCGACCCCACCTCCGTTCTCGACCTCAACCCCGAGAACGAGGTGGTGGCGGTCACTTCAGGAACTTGGACGTGGTGTTGTCGGCGAGGACCTTCCCGCCGGTCTGGCAGGTCGGGCAGTAGTTGACCGTGTAGCTGCCGTACTCCACGGCCCGGACGGGGTCGCCGCAGACGTCGCACGGGTCGCCCGTCCGGTGGTGCACCGCAGCGGGGCGCTCCTTCGACCGGACCATCGAGTCCTGTGTCGCCTCGAACTCGAGCGACGCCGTGATCGCGTCGCGGATGGCCGCATGGACGCGCCCGACCTCGTCCGGTGTCAGCTTGGCGGCGATCGCGAACGGCGAGAGCCGGGCGATGTGGCAGACCTCGTTGGCGAGGCGCCGACCGATCCCGGCGATCACCCGCTGGTCGCGCAGCACCCCGTGGATGCGCCCTCGCTGGGTTCCGAGCAGCTCGGTCAGCTGCTCCAGGGGAACGGCGTCGGCGTCGGGGCCGAGGTGGTCGAGGGGCTCCTGGCCCTCGGGGTCACCGGCGACCGGCCAGATCCCGGCGCGGTGCTCTCGGCCGAACTCGGAGAGCAGCAACGGGTCGCGCTCGGCAAAGCGCCACCTGGCGAGCCCGCCCTTGGGGCGCTTGGCGGTGCCGGTGGCCGTCTCGAGGCGTCCGCCCTGCATGAGGTGCACCACGAAGGTCACGGGCTCGAACTGCACGAGCAGGTACTTGCCCCGTGACCGCACCGACTCGAGCGGCTGCCCGACGGCCCCGTCCGGGCTGGCGGACACCGACTTCAGCGCGGTGAACGACAGCGGCTCGAACGCCTCCAGGACGGTGCCGGCGTAGCGCTCGGCGAGACGTCCGGCCTGGGCGCGGACCTCGGGGAGCTCGGGCATCCCGTCACTGTACGGACCTCAGGCGGGCGAGGTGCGAGGGGTCACGGCGCGGACCACGACGGCGACGGCATCGAGGGCTTCGGCCGCCGCCTCCAGCGTCGTGACGTCGCCCGAGACCGTGAGCCGCCCGGACAGCACGGCCTCGGGCACCGACAGGCTCCCGGTCGCCAGGTCCCGGGCGGTGATCCGATCGCAGTGCAGCGTCACGTCGGGCGCCGGCCCGCCGTCGGCCCGGTGGAGCACGGCTCGGCCGCCCCCGAGGGCGATCGTGTGCGAGCCGTCGCCGTCGACCTCGTGGCGCAGCGCCACAGCGACGTCAGGCGGGACGGCGACCCCGGCGAGCCCTTCGGTCACGGCGTCGAACCACTCGTCGGACAGGTGCTGCACCCGGCGAGCCTACGGCCGCGCTCCGGTGGCGACCCACCCCGGATGCGCCTCGTCCGACCTCCGAGCGGGCGGCCGACCCCACCGGTAGAGTCCCGCGCCATGCGAGAGGTGGGGACGGGGGAGAAGGTCTTCGATGCGCCGGCGGTGCGCGGCACGCTGCGCGTGATGGACGGCGTCGACGACGTGCTGGCGCTCATGGACGACGGCGCGGAGGGCGTGATCGCCCTGGTGCGCGACGCCGGTGCGACCTTCCTCGCCCCGCTCTTCCACGACCTCACCGGCGTGATCTGCACCGGGGGAACGCTGCGCAGCCACATCGGCATCGTGACCCGAGAGTTCGGCGTGCCGTGTGCGATGGGCAGCGAGCTGGTCGAGCCGCTCGACGACGGGACCCACGTCGAGCTGGACTGCTCCGGTGCGCGGGCGGTCATCCGTGCCTGAGGGTGCCGGCGCCGAGATCGACCTCGCCGACCGTTGGGCGAGGGCCAACGACCTCATCGCCTACCACGCACCGATCGCCCACCGGCTCACCGAGGAGCGGACGTCCTACGCGTCGCAGCTGATCCCGGTGACGCCCTACATCCTCGTGGCGTGCACGGAGACCTTCACCCGCTACGCCGACATGATGCGGGCCATCGACGCCGCCATGCCCGCCGAGATCATCGGTGCCGCCGCCCGCCGCCCCGGGGTGCAGGTCAACAGCGTCTACCTCTGGTCGATCGCCAACTTCTTCCTCCTCGGCCGCAAGGTGTTCACGCAGATGGACTCGTCGCTCGATCGACCCGAGGACGTCGAGACGGTCCTCGACTTCTGGGAGCGTGCCGCGACGGCGTACCGGGCGGACGGCCATCGCCAGGCGGAGGACGCCGGCCGGACGGTGCGGGTGTACGACGACGCGCTGGTGGCCGCGGTGCGAGATGCCGTGGTCGAGGTCGGCGACGAGCTGCGGACCCGCGTCAAGCGGTGGAACGCAACCCTCGTCAACTACCTGTTCCTGCTCTACTTCGACACGAGGGTGGGCACCGGGGACACCGGGCCGTACGACCTCGGTGGCGGCCGCACGCTGCTCCTCCGCGACTACTACCGGATGGGCCCGTCGGACTTCCCGTGGTCCACCGCCGCGGCCGGCCTGCCGTACCACCACCTCCTGGCGGGGCTCGTCCTCCAGGACGTCGACGTGGCCATCACGGACTTCGGCTCCTCGCGCACCGAGCCCGAGTCGTACATGGACCGTCTCGTCGGGTTCAGCCTCTTCACGACCGACGGCTGTGCCCCGGGTGCGATCCGATCCGTGCCGCTCGACGAGATGGAGCCGATCGCCACCGCAGCGCGCCAGGCCGAGGCGAGCCTCTACCGCACGATCGCCGGCATGGACCGCGACACCATGATCCGCTGCGGGGCCTACGTGTACTTCACGTTCCTCCGGCCGTTCGCCGAGATCGCAGGGATCGCGGACGACCTCGACTGGTCGGTGCCTCGCGATCTGCCGCCGCACGTGTACGAGCTCATCGTGGCGGTGGGGGAGACCCTCGGGAACCAGCCGGTCAGCGACGAGGTCCCCGACCGCTACTACCTGCCCATCGACGTCCCCACCGCCGACTGAACGAGCACGCCATGCCGACCGTTGACCCCGCCGACGAGGCCCGCCACCGACCCGACGGCGTGGACCTCTGGAACGAGTCGTACTACCTCGACTGGTTCACCCCCGACGGGTCCGCCGGCGGGTACGTGCGCCTCGGGTTCGTCCCCTCCCTCGGTGGCGTCTGGTACTGGGCGTGCTTCGTGGAGGACGGCGGTCGCCTGGTCACGGTCATCGACCACGACGTCGCCGCCCCGTCCGACCCACGGTCGATGGAGGTGCGCCACGAGGGCCTCTGGGCGGACCACCACATCCCCGAGCCGACGGAGCGGATGAGCTGCAGCCTCGAGGCGTTCGCCGTGGCGCTGGACGACCCCGCCGACGTCTACCACGGTGCGCTGGGGGAGCGGATCCCGTTCGGGTTCGAGCTCGACTGGGAGACCGACCGTGCGGCCTACCAGTGGCCCGCCCTGACGACGCCGCGCTACGAGATCCCGTGCCGCGTGCACGGCGAGGTCGTCGTCGGGCAGCGACGGATCGAGGTCGACGGGTGGGGCCAGCGCGACCACTCGTGGGGCGCGCCGCGGGACTGGTGGTCCAACCGGTGGTGCTGGTCGGCAGGGCGGCTCGAGGACGGCACCCGCTGGCACACCGCCGGTGCGTTCAACGACCTCGACGGATGGGGCGTGACCTACGTGCTCCCCGCCGGCTCGGACCAGTTCGGCGAGTCGATGGAGCTCACCGTGGAATCCGACGTCGGGCGTGAAGGCCTGGTGGACCGGGCCCGCCTGGTGTTCGGAGGGCTCGACCTCGAGGTCAGGCCTGTCGCGTGGTCACCGGTGCTGCTCGAGCACCCGAGCGGCCGTCAGGCCCGCTTCCCCCGAGCGATGGCGAGGGTGCAGGCAGCCGACGGCCGCAACGGTGTGTGCTGGATCGAGTTCAACCAACCGCCGGCGTAGCCGACGTCGGGTTCAGCCGAAGTTCGCGCGCCGATCCCCACATCGCGCGGGTGAGCGCGCGAACTTCGCGGCGGGACCGCGGCGCCGGAGGGGATCAGCCGGACTTGCGCTGACCGAGGCGACGCCGGTTGGCGAACTTCGACTTCAGGTAGTCGCGGTTCATCATGGCGATGAAGTCGATCGAGATCTCCTTGGGGCACGCCTCCTGACACTCCCCGTGGTTGGTGCAGGAGCCGAAGAACTCCTCCATCGTCTCGACCATGTTCTCGCTGCGGGCCCAGCGCTCGGCCTGGCCCTGCGGCAGCAGGTTGAGGTGCTGCATCTTCGCCGAGGTGAAGAGGTTGGCCGCGCCGTTCGGGCACGCTGCGACACACGCTCCGCAGCCGATGCAGGCGGCAGCGTCCATCGAGGCGTCGGCGACGTCCTTGGGCACCGGGGTGAGGTTCGCCTCGGGCGCAGCGCCGGTCTGGACGGTGATGTAGCCGCCGGACTCGACGATCCGGTCGAAGGCGGCACGGTTCACGGCGAGGTCCCTGATGATCGGGAAGCCGGCGGCACGGAACGGCTCGATGACGATGTGGTCGCCGTCGGAGAACTTGCGCATGTGCAGCTGGCACGTCGCCGTGCCCCGCTGAGGGCCGTGGGCCTGGCCGTTGATCATCAGGCCGCAGGACCCGCAGATGCCCTCGCGGCAGTCGTGGTCGAACGCGATGGGCTCGCGGTCGTTGGCGATCAGGTCCTCGTTCACGTAGTCGAGCATCTCGAGGAACGAGGCGTCGTCGGCGACCGTCGTGCGGTACTCCTCGAAGCGACCGGCGTCGTCGGGGCCGTTCTGGCGCCACACCTTCAGGGTGAGGTTCAGGGTGTTGCTCACGTCGTCATCAATCCTGTTCGCTGGAAACGGCTACTTGTAGCTGCGCTGGCTCGGCGTCACGGTCTCGAACACGAGGGGCTCCTTGTGGAGGACGGCGTCGGTCCCGATGTTCTCGCCGCCGTACTCCCACGCCGCGACGTACTGGAAGTTCTCGTCGTCGCGCAGCGCCTCGCCCTCGGGCGTCTGGTGCTCCTCGCGGAAGTGGCCGCCACAGGACTCCTCGCGGTGCAGCGCATCGCGGACCTTCAGCTCGGCCATCTCCATGAAGTCCGACACCCGCAGCGCCTTCTCGAGGCTCTGGTTGTAGGAGCGGCCGTCGCCGAGGATCTTGACGTCCTTCCAGTACTGCTCCCGAAGGGCGGGGATCTCGGACAGCGCCTTCTCGAGGCCTGCCTTGTTGCGGGCCATGCCGCAGTAGTCCCAGACGATCTTGCCCAGCTCGCGGTGGTAGTGGTCGACCGACTTCGTCCCCTTCACGGACATGAGCCGCGAGATGCGGTCCTCGACGTCGGCCTGCGCCGTCTCGAACACCGCGTGGTCGGTCGGCACCGGCTGCTCGCCGAGGTGCTCGGCGAGGTAGCCGGCGATGGTCGTGGGGAGCACGAAGTAGCCGTCGGCGAGGCCCTGCATCAGCGCCGACGCACCGAGGCGGTTGGCGCCGTGGTCGCTGAAGTTCGCCTCACCCGCCACGAACAGGCCGGGGATGGTCGACTGGAGGTTGTAGTCCACCCACAGCCCGCCCATCGTGTAGTGGGTCGCGGGGTAGATGCGCATCGGCGTCTGGTACGGGTTCTCGCCGGTGATGCGCTCGTACATGTCGAAGAGGTTCCCGTAGCGCTCCCGCACCACGTCCTCGCCGAGGCGGTTGATCGAGTCGGCGAAGTCGAGGTACACGCCGTTCTGCAGCGGCCCCACGCCGTGGCCGGCGTCGACCATCGTCTTGGCGTTGCGGGAGGCGATGTCGCGCGGGACGAGGTTGCCGAAGGCCGGGTACTTCCGCTCGAGGTAGTAGTCGCGGTCGCCCTCGGCGATGTCCGCGGCGGCCTTGCCCACGTCGTCGAGGTTCTTCGGGACCCAGATGCGCCCGTCGTTGCGGAGCGACTCCGACATCAGCGTGAGCTTGGACTGAAACTCGTCCGACGCCGGGATGCAGGTCGGGTGGATCTGCGTGTAGCAGGGGTTGGCGAACGCCGCCCCCTTGCGGTGCGCCCGCCAGGTGGCGGTCACGTTGCACGCCTTGGCGTTGGTCGACAGGAAGTAGACGTTGCCGTAGCCGCCGGTGGCCAGGACCACGGCGTGGCCGTTGTGCCGGGTCGTCTCGCCCGACAGGAGGTCGCGGGCGATGATGCCGCACGCCTGGCCGTCCTCGCCGACGACGACGTCGAGCATGTCCATCCGGTTGTAGAGCGTGACCGTGCCGAGGTGGATCTGCCGGGCGAGGGCCTGGTAGGCGCCGAGGAGCAGCTGCTGGCCGGTCTGCCCCCGGGCGTAGAACGTGCGGGCCACCTGGGCGCCGCCGAAGCTCCGGTTGTCGAGCAGGCCGCCGTACTCACGGGCGAACGGGACGCCCTGGGCGACGCACTGGTCGATGATGTCGAGCGACACCTCGGCGAGGCGATGGACGTTGCCCTCGCGGGCGCGGAAGTCGCCGCCCTTGATGGTGTCGTAGAAGAGACGGTGCACGCTGTCGCCGTCGCCCTGGTAGTTCTTGGCGGCGTTGATGCCGCCCTGTGCGGCGATCGAGTGCGCCCGGCGCGGCGAGTCGTGGTACGTGAAGACCTTCACGTTGTACCCGAGCTCCCCGAGCGAAGCGGCGGCGGCCGCGCCGGCGAGGCCGGTCCCGACGACGATGACGTCGAACTTCCGCCGGTTGTGCGGGGCGACGAGCTTGAGGTCGAACTTGTGGTTGGTCCACTTGTCGGCCAGCGGGCCGGCCGGGATCTTGGCGTCGAGGGTGATGGCCATCTCAGTCTCTCTCTGCGGACACTCGCGGGAACCGACGGTCGGTGATCCCGAGCCGGAGGCTCAGGACACGACCTTGGTCACGATGAGGATCGGGAACAGGACGTTGGGTGCGCCGACGATGACGGCCATGCCCAGCGCGAGGGAGCGCCGGACCTGGTTCCAGCGCGGGTTGTTGATGCCCATGCTCTGGAACATCGACCAGAGCCCGTGGTACAGGTGCACGGCGAGTGCGGCGTTGGCCACGAGGTACGCCAGGGCCACGACGGGCCGCTGGAGCGAACCGATCAGGTTGTGCTTCACGTGGCCGCGCACGAAGTCGGCGCCGGTGCCCGTCCAGCTCAGGTCGAACAGGTGGAACACGAGGTACGCCAGGACGATCACGCCCGTGATCCGCATCGAACGCGAGGCGAAGTTGGCGGCGATGTACTCGCGGGGCGCCTTGTAGTCCACCGGTCGGGCCCGGCGGTTCATCTGCGTGAGCGTGATGGCCGAGTGGATGTGGAAGGCGAACATCACGATGAGCCCGATGCGCAGCGCCCACACCACGGTGTGGTGGGGGAGGATCGGGTAGAGCAGCGTCCGCAGGCCCTCGCCGTAGATGTCGAGCGCCGGCTCGCCGTGCGAGTCGCCCATGTAGACCTTGAGGTTGCCCACCATGTGGGCCAGCACGAAGCCCCACAGGCCGATGCCGGTGAGGGCCATGACCCACTTCTTGCCGACGGCGGTGCCGTAGAACTGCACCAGCCAGGGGGACCGACGGTTCGGCGGACGGTTCACGATCGGCGCATCGGCTCCGGGTCGTGACTCAAGGGTTTGCGCCATGTCGAGGCTCCTCGCGAGGGATCGGGGCGACATCTGGCACGCTACCGCCGACCTGAGAAGGCTCTCAAAACGTCAGACAACTTCGAGGCCTCGAAGGTGGCTCACGTCGTTGAATCGTCGAAGCGTCCACCGATCGCCGTCGACGACCAGCTCGGAGATGGAGGCGTTGTCCGCTCCGGCGAACGCGAAGCCCCTGGATCCGCTGGCGATCGAGAGCAGCTCGCCGATGACGCCGCCGTGGACGACGGCCACGGCCCGCCCGCCGGGATGGGACTCGACGATCGAGCCGATCCCACGGCGGAGGCGCTCGGCGAACAGCTCGCGGGGCTCGGCGCCCGGGATCTCGTCCCAGCGCTCCCGTTCGATCACGCGGAGGAAGGCCGGGTCGCCCTCGATCACCTTCTGGCGGAAGATGCCGCCCTCCCACTCACCGAGGTGCACCTCACGGAGGTCGGCCACCTCGACGGGCCGCAGCCCGGTGAGGCGGGCGAGCGGCGCCGCCGTCTGGTGCGTCCGGCGCAGCGTCGTCACGTAGAGGCCGTCGATCGAGTCGCCCCGGTGGTGGTCGGCGGCGAGGCGTGCACCGACGGCCTCGGCCTGGCGGACGCCGTCGGGGTGGAGCTCGGGGTCCCCGTGGCCGTCTCGGAGCGGGAAGGGAGCGCCCGGCAGCGCCGGTGCCGATTCGCCGTGGCGGACGAGCAGGATCGTGGTGGCGTGGGGTGGGGCGGTGAACCGGTGCTGGCGGAACCCCTCCGGTGGTGTCGCGGTCACGCGCTCGCTCCCTCCCGTCCGTCGGTCAGTGGTGGTGGTGCTCGCCGCCGACGACGAACGTGCGGTCGGTCCGGGTGGTGGTGACGCCGTCGTAGGCCAGCTCGAGGTGGAGCTCCACCGGCCCGTCGGCGTCGGGCGCCTCGATGGCGGAGGTGCCGACCAGCACGCACGCGTCGGGGTCGACCGCCCCGCTGAACCCGTCGACGTGGTGGCCGCCATCCCAGCTCCACCGGGCGACGACGCGGACGTCGGCCAGCTCGTGGCGGAGGTCCGAGACGACGTGGACCTGCACCTCGATCGGCTCGCCCGGGTGGACGTGGTCGGGCAACCGGTCGGCGGTCGCGATGACCGGCGCGCACACGTCACGCAGCGCGCCGTACGCCTCCTTGGGCACCCGGTCCGCGGAGAGCAGCGACCACGTGATGCCGGGTGCCGCGTCGGCGAAGGCGAACACGGCGAAGCCCCCCGTGGGCGAGTACTTGAGGCGTCGCAGCGTCTCCACGTGGAATCGGATGAGGTCGGCCTGGTAGCGGCGCGTGGCGGCGGCCCACTCGTCGAAGGTCGCGTACGCGTCCGGGGGCACGTACCGCTCGAACACGCCACGCTGCGCGCAGTGGTGCTCGCCCAGCTGCTCCCAGTCCAGGTCCGGCCAGCTGGCCCGGTCCACGAAGTCGGCGTCGACGGGCACCGACTGGGCGCCGAACTCGCTGACGAACCTGACGAGCCGCGGCCACGCCGCGCACAGGGCGGGGAACTGCCGCTCCTCGCCGCCGTACCAGCCGAGGTAGAGGTGGCTGTCGGTGCCGTCGAGGCGGGGGAGGTGGGGCAGCACACCCGAGTGCGGCACGACGGGCCGGCTCGGGTCGTTGCGCCGGAGGGCACGGGCGATCGACCGGTCGAGGACCGTGCGGTTGTAGGTCGGGAGCTCCTGCGCGGTCACGTTGCGGGCGAGGAGCCGTCGCCGGTCCTCGGGGGTGGCGACGTCGTCCGGTTCGATCGACAGCGGCACGGGCGAGCTGTGCCCGCACCACACGGCGACCGACGGGTGGTGGCCCAGGAGGTCGACTGCGAGCCGGGCCTGGCGGACGGCCTGGGGGCGCACGCTCCGGTGGTAGGCCCATTGGAGCGGGAGGTCCTGCCACAGGAGCATCCCCGCCCGGTCGGCCGCGTCGTAGAGGCCGGGTGCGGCGATGTGCGAGTGGATCCTCAGCAGGTCGAGCCCTGCCTCCCGGGCGAGCGCGACGACCCGCTCCTGGTCGGCGTCGGTCGTCGCTGCCGGCCAGCACGACACCGGCCCCTGGTTCGCGCCCTTCAGGAAGAGCCGCTCGCCGTTGACGCGCAGGATCCAGTTCTCGAGCTCGACCGACCGCAGGCCGATCCGGTGCGTGATCGAGTCGCTGACCCGGTCCCCGTCGAGCACGACCTCGATCTCGAGGTCGTGGAGCGCAGCGTCGCCCAGCGCATGCGGCCACCACAGCTCGGGGTCCGGCACGACCACCGTCCACTCGAGCTGGTTCTCCCCGGCCGCCACCTTGCGGGCGTGGCGGTGGTCGATGCCCGCCACCCGCGTGATGATCACCACGTCGTGGTCGTCGGTCGCGTCGAGCACGAGGCGGCAGCCGACCGTCGATCGCGTCGGGTCGGCGTCCAGGCACAGCACGCGGTGGTGGACGATCCGGACGGGGCCGCTGGCGACGATGCCGACGGGCGCCCAGATGCCCGCCGGGTTGAGCCGCGCGTCGATCTGGTCCGAGTGCTGGTACGACCCGGTGAGGTTGCGCTTCCGGGTCCGGTCCCGCTGCGGCGTGCACGTCACCTCGACGGCGAGGACGTGCTCGGAGCGCTCGGCGAGCTGCTCCGTGACCTCGAACTGGTGGGACGAGAAGTACCCCTCCGTGTCGCCAAGGTAGGCGCCGTCGAGCCAGACGTCCGACTGGTAGAAGATGCCGTCGAAGCGCAGCCACCAGCGTGTGCCCTCGGCGGGTGACGCCGGGGTCGCGAGGCGCCGGCGGAGGAGCAGCGGGCCGTCGTGGTCGGCGAAGGCCTCGGTCCGCTGCCAGTGCCCGGGCACGGTCAGCGTCGGCCAGGCGGCGTCGTCGAAGTCGTCGGCGGCGTACGACCGGCGCAACTCGTCGTCGGCGACGGACGCGCGCCAGGTGCCGCCGAGGTCGAGTCTGGCGTGCGTCATCGGGCCATGAACCTATCGGTCGACGGAGGGGGGACGCGGGGGGGGGGGGGGGGGGGGGGGCGGGGGGGGCG
>JAEZFI010000170.1 GCA_023437745.1 Actinomycetes bacterium | reverse complement strand
CGTCGGGACCGGCCCGGCACGGGCCGACCGCGGCTCCTCGCCGCGCCCGCCGGGCCGCGGCACGGCACCACGGTCAGGTCCCGGCGGGGCCCGGTGGTCTCAGCGGAAGTAGCCCGCCACGTCGAGGAGCACGTGGGTCGTGCCCTGGTCGTTGTAGAGCCGCACGGCTCCCCCGTCCCCGACGCGCACGACGACGGCGTTCGCCTGCGTGAACCCGCGCGTCGCGTTGAGGTCGGACGTCCCGGTGAGCGGGCGACCTGCCGGCCAGACCCGCACGTGCGTCCACGGCGCCGTGTGGTCGACGGCGGTCACTGTGCCGACCACCGCCGTCGCGCCGGCGGGGACAGCACCACCGGTCACGGTGGCCTGCACCTGGTCCGCCGGCCCGACCGGCTGGCCGGCGCGCGTGTCGAGGACTCGGGCCGGCTGGACCGGCGTGAACAAGGCGCCCGTCGTCGACCCGCGCGTGCCGTACCACCCGACGACGTCGACGACGACGTGGCTGGACGAGCCCTGGACGCCCACCGTGATCCTGCCGTCGACGACGGGGACCACGGCGCGGTTCGCGATGTCCGCCCCGGGCACCAGGTTGACCGTGGACGTCGACGGCAGCGCGCCCGACCCGTAGGCCACGACGTACCCGTTGCCGGCGGCCCGGGTCGTCGTCACGTTGACCGTGACCGCGCTGAGCGACGCGGCGGGCAGCCCGAGCGCGCCGGCCACGTCGACGGAGCGGGTCGTGCCGGGCGCGATCGCGGTGGCGGTGCGGGAGTCCATGGCCCGCACCGGGTCGACCGCGGTGTACCGCGCCGACGCCGCGGTGCTCGACGTGTAGTAGCCGAGCACGTCCACGAGGTAGTGCGTCGTGCCGATGGCGTTGAAGACGCTGACGGCACCGGCGCCGCCGACACCGACGGTCACCTGGCTGGCCTGCGTGCGCCCGGGCGACGTGTTGAGCACGGAGGCGTTCGGCATCGCGCTGCCCGCCGGCCACACCCGCAGGTGGCCTGCGACGCTGGTGCCGACCGCCGTGACGTTGAGGACGACGGCGGTCACGCCGGACGTGGGCACGCCGCCGCGCCCCAGCACGGGTACCTCCGCGCGCGCCCCCGACCCGAGCGCCTGGAACGTCGTCCGGGTGTCGACGAGGCGGGCAGGCGTGAGGGGGACGTACCCGCCGTCCCCGACCAGCGGGCCGGCGGCGGGCGGCGCCGCGTCGGCGGGCTGGCGCACGGCGACGGTCGTGGTCACGACGTTCGACGTCCTCCCCGCGGCGTCGGTGCCGACGAGCGACAGCGTGTAGCTGCCGGGACCGACGAACTGCGGGTCCGACGCCGCGCGTCCGTCGTACGTGCCGAACCACGTGGCGTTGAACCTGACGCCGGCCTGGGCGTTGCCGGTCGTGCGCAGGACCTGGCGGTTCGTGCTGCGGTCGACGACGGTCAGCGTCCACGACATCGCGACGTTCGGCGTGACGCCGACGCTCACCTGGCCACCGTGGTCGATCGTCGCCGCCGACACCGCCGGCGATCCCAGCACGGGTGCGGTGGCCCGGGGCTGCCACCAGCTCGACCGCAGACCGAAGGCGGGGGTGTTCACCGTCGCGTTCCCGGTGGAGCACTCGAGCCGGACCTGCGAGATCCTGCCGCCGAGCGGCCCGTTGCCGGTCCGGCGGGTGACGACCATGGTGCGCAGCGTGCCGTTCGCCGGGCAGGACTGCGCGACGCGCGCGACCGAGAGCTCCGCCGTCCACGACGTGACGGTGTCGCCGGGTGCCGTCCCGGTCCACGGGTCGGCCTTGGCCACCTGGTAGGGCACGGAGCCCGCGGCTGTCCAGCCGCCGTTGGACGAGGAGAACTCGGTGAAGGCCACGGCACCGTTCCACAGCCTGATCTGACCGCCCGTCGCCGCGATCGCCGCGTCGGTCCGCGCGTCCTCGTACGAGGTGGTGAGCGCACCCGCGGCGTTCGCGACGCCTCGCCCGTAGTAGACCTGGCAGGAGGTGGTGTCGCACAGCACCTGGCCGTTGCGGACCTTCCACCACGCGTACGACCGCGCCGCGACCGCCTGCGCCTGCAGCGCCGCCGGCTGCCAGCTCGCGGGCGACTCGCGCGGCACGACGCTGCGCAGGTAGTCCTCGATCGGCAGGCTGTTGGTCACGTTGAAGGCGGCTCCCGAGGTCGGCTCGATCCGCAGGTCCCCGCGGTACCAGCGCCCGGTGGTGTCCGACTGGTTCTTCGCGATGATCATGCCGACCTCGTTCTGCGACTCGAGACGCAGCACGCCGCGGTAGCTCCGCCGGTCGACGATCGGCCCGTTGACGACGTCCCGCTTCACCGCGGTGATGTCCTGGCCGGCCACGGTGATGGTCCACCGCCCGGGCGGCAGCACCACCTCCTTGTTGAGCTCCCCCATGCGGATGCTGCGGTTCGCGGGGCTCCAGACGGTCACGGTGTCGGACGGTGCGAACGCCGCGAGCGTCGCCTTGACGTACTCGCCCGCGACGGACCCCGTCGTCGTGCCCGGGTAGTAGAACGCCAGGATCTCGGCCGCGGTGCGCCCCTGCAGCGCCGCGCCCTGCGCGCCCCACTGCGACATGCCGCGGCCGTGCCCGTAGGCGCGCCCGTCGACTGTCCACGAGCCGGACGCCGGCGCCGGGTACACCTCGGC
>JAEZFI010000107.1 GCA_023437745.1 Actinomycetes bacterium | reverse complement strand
GCGTGACGCCGGCGTCACGCCCTACGCGACAGGACGAGGGGTGGGGAGCAGGGTTCGCATCACCAGCTCGGTGATCGGCTGGCGCAGCGCCCGCAGGGCCTCGAGGTCGCCGTCGACGAGGGGCATGGTGACCATGGCGCCGATCCCGGCGACCAGCGCCTCGCTGGCGAAGCGGTCGGCCTCGGAGGTGGCGCCGACCAGCTCGGCCAGCCGCAGGGCGATCGTCCGCTGGCGTTCGGCGCGGACCGACATGGCCTCCGGTCCTGCGGCGTAGACCTCGACGAGGAACAGCCGGGCGAACGTCGGGAACGCTGCGAGGGTCTCGAGGTAGAGGCCGACCGCCGCGTCGATGCGCTCGGCCGGCTCGCCGGTGGGGGTCCCGTCGGTCAGGGTGCCCAGCAGCACGTCCGAGGCGGCGTCGAAGGCGCGGGTGAAGCAGTCGGCCTTCGACGAGAACAGCTGGTAGAAGGTCTCGCGCCCGACGCCGGCCGCCTTGATCACGTCGGCGACGGACGTGGCGACATAGCCCTTGTGGGACATGACCTCGGCCAGCGCCCACAGGATCCGGTCGCGCTGCGCTCGCTCGACCTCCTCGCGTGTGAGGCCGTGGCGGCCGCGGGGGAGGGGATGGCGGGCCGTGTCAGCCACCCGCAGGCACCCCGCGTGCGCGGTGGCCCCGTGGTCGGTCCGTGGGGATCCGCAGTGTGTTCACGAACGTCGCGAGCATCTCGTAGTGGCCGGCGAGGAGGATCAGCTCGATCAGCTCCCGCTCGTCGAGGTGCGTGCGCAACGCGATCCAGGTCCGCTCGTCGAGGTCCCGGTCCCGGTGCAGCGCGTCGACGGCGTCGAGCATCAGCTGCTCGCGCGGCGACCATCCGGGCGCCTCGGGCCCCTCGACGACCCGTTCGACGTCGGCCGGCGTGACGCCGACCCGGGCGCCGAGCCGCACGTGGTGCTCGAACTCGTACTCGCAGCGGGCGAGGTGGGCCACCCGCAGGATGACCAGCTCGGTCTCGCGGCGGGGCAGCTTGCCGCCCGGCATGAGCCGCCCGGCGAAGCGCAGCCATCCGCGGAACAGCGACCGGTGCCGGCCGAAGGTGAGGAACAGGTTGGGCGGCTGGGTGCCGGTCAGCCGTCCGGCGACCGCGCTGAGCGTCCATGTGATCAGGCCGACCTCGGCGCGTCCGCCTGGCCCGATCCGGGGGGCCGTCACGATGCCGCCGCCTCGTCGGGCTGCTCGGTCGTGAGCGGGGCCCGCTCGGATCGGGCGATGTCCAGCGCCTCGGCGAGCCTCCGGCGGGTGGCGAGCTCGACGACCTGCTGCGCCACCCCGCGGAACGGGATCACCAGGGCGGCCCAGCGCGGCGCCACCACGCGACGCGAGCGGCGTGCGATCCCCGCCTCGAGCGCGTCGATGCCCAGCCGGAGCGGCGCCACCCGGGAGAACGCCGCCGCTCCTCCGTGCGTCAACGCTGCGGCGGCCTGGGTGCCGAAGCCACGGCTGGTCATGTCGGTGTCGAGCTCGGCGAAGTAGGCGACGCCGACCCGGGCGCCGGAGGGGCGCAGCTCGGCGCGCAGGGTGTCGCCGAGGGCTTCGACCGCGGCCTTCGAGGCCGAGTAGGCGCCGAGGAGCGGGAGGTGGACGGCGGCGGCGAGCGACGAGATGGCGAGGGCGTAGCCGTCGCGATGGCTGATGTGCGGGCCCGCGGCCCGGAGCGTGTAGTACACCCCGAGGACGTTGACGGAGAGCGTGCGCTCCATCACCGCCGGGTCGCCACCGACGAGGGGGAGCTGCGCAGCGATGCCGGCGTTGGCCACGACGACGTCGAGGCCGCCGAGCTCGGCCACGACCTCGTCGACGGCGCGTTCCACCTGCGCCCGGTCGCTGACGTCGCACGAGCGCCACGGTGCGTCGCCGCACGAGCGGGCGACCTCTGCGAGCAGGTCGGGCTCGAGCCCGATCACGGCGACGCGTGCGCCGCGTTCGTGGAGGCGCCGGGCCAAGGCGGCGCCGATGCCACGGGCGGCGCCGGTGATCAGGACGCGCCGGCCGGTGAGTGAGGGTGGGTTGGATCCGAGCACGACGGCACCGTACCACTTCCACGAACATGAGTGTTCGTGGAAGTGGTACCGTTCGCGGTGTGCGGCGGATCAGCGGGGGAAGGGCGGCGACGGTGGTCTGCGCCATGGTGATGTCGACCCTGAGCTGCACGGTGCTGCCGGCACCCGTCGAGAGCCCGCATCCGCTGCCGGAGGACGGCACCGTGGCCGTGGAATCGGAGCGGTGGGTCACGAATCGCCTGGTCGAGCTGCAGCTGCGGTCGCCGGCGGTGGGGCACACCGCGGCGCGCCTGCTCCTGCCGGAGGGCTACGACGACCAGCCGGGCCGGACGTGGCCCGTCCTCTACCTCCTGCACGGCGGTGGTGGCGGGTTCCGCGACTGGTCGACGTCGACCGACCTCCCAGCGCTGATCGGTGATCGGGGGGTCATCGTCGTCATGCCCGACGGCGGGCCGGGCGCCACCTACCTGAACTGGGTGTTCGACTCGCCCGTCGGGCGCCCGCAGTGGGAGACGTTCCACCTCGTCGAGCTGCGGAACCTCCTGCGGCACCGGTACCGCGCCGGCGAGCAGCTCGCCGTCGCCGGGCTGTCGGCCGGGGCGTTCGGCGCCGTCTCCTATGCGGCGCGCCACCCCGACCTGTTCGCCGCGACCGCCTCGTTCAGCGGGAACCTCGACACCCGGGACGACGACGTGGTGGGGCCCTTCCTCAGCGCCGCCGTGACGTACGTGCTGGAGCGGACGACGCCGCTGGGCGACCCCTACACCCACGAGGTGCGCTGGCGTGGCCACAACCCGCTCGACCTCGCGCCCAACCTCCGTGACGTCGACGTCTTCGTGTCGGGCGGCACCGGTGAGTACGGAGCGCTCGACCCGCCGCTCACGCTGCCCGACTACCTCACCCTCGAGTCGTCGACCTACCGGCGCAGTCGCAACTTCGTGGCGCGGATGCAGGCACTCGGGCTCGGCGTCGTGACGGACTTCTACGGCAACGGCACCCACTCGTTCCGCTACTGGGGTCGGGAGCTGGGCCGCGCGCTGCCGATGCTGATGGACGCGCTGGAACGTGACCGCCCGGCTCCCGCGTCGTTCACCTTCCGCAGCGTGGATGACCGCTTCGACGTGTGGGGCTGGCGGTTCGAGGTGTCGGGCCGCCGAGCCCTCGCGTTCACCGACGTCCAGGTCGAACCGGGCCGCATCGAGGCGACCGGCGACGGGGTGCTCGCCGTCACGACGCCCCCGCAGTTCGAGCCCCACGCCACGTACGACACCGGGGCGGAGCGTGTCGTGGCGGACGGCGCGGGGCGGCTCCGCTTCAGGATGGAGCTGGGCGACACGGCCGAGGACTACTCGACGGGTCCGGACCTCCCCGGGCCTCGGCCGACCGGCCCGCCGACGGTCGCCGACCTCCGGCGGGTCAACCCCTGACAGGGATCTCCATGAGCTCGACGCGCACTCCGTCGGGGTCGGCGACGAACACCACCGGGATCCCCACGTCCACCTGCGTGCCCGGGACGACCGTCCCGCCGTGGGCGACGAGGTGGTCGACGGTCGCAGCCAGGTCGTCGACGTGGAACGCCAGGTGCGTCAGCCCGACGGTCCCGCGGGAGTCGGAGGGGCGGCCCGTCGGAGCCGGCGACGCGTACTCGAGCAGCTCGATCGCCCAGCCGTCGCGCCGGACGAACTGCGATGTGACGGCCACGGGTTCGGCGACCTCGAGGGCTTCGTGCAGCGAGGGCAGCGCCGCGCCGTCGAGCTCCCAGCGCTCGCCCAGCTCGAAGCCGAGCCCGTCCACCCAGAACCGCAGCGACGCGGTGAGGTCCGTGACGCACAGGCCGAGGTGGGAGGACCGGATCGAGTCGTGCATGGCCGCGTGTCTACCAGGGCGGGGTTACAGTCGGCCCGTCCGGGTGCCGGGGGGTACCGCCGACGGATGGGGGTGTTCAGATCGACGTGAGCCGGGGTCGCCGCCGGACCCGTTCTGTTCCTTCGGGAGCGACGCATGCGTCGCTCTGAGACGAGCAGAACCGGTCGCGTCGCGGAGACCTTCGGCCCTGCCGCCGCCGTCATCGTCGTCCAGCAGGTGCTGTGGCCGATCGGCTCGGGCACGATCGTCAGCGGCATCGTCCTCGGGATGCTGGGGGCGCTCGGGGCCCTGTCGCTCGCCCTGGTCTGGCGGGCGAACCACGTCGTGAACTTCGCGCAGGGCGACCTCGGTGCGCTGCCGACCACGCTGATCCTGTTGATGTTCGAGGTGTGGAAGCTCCCGTACGCGGTGGGGCTCGGCATCGGCGTCGTCGCCGCCGTGGTGCTCGGCGCCCTCGTCGAGCTGCTGATCATCCGGCGGTTCTCCCGCTCCTCGCGCCTGACCGTCACGGTGGCGACCGCGGGCCTGGCGCAGCTGCTGGCCTTCTGCGCGCTGGTGCTGCCGCGTGCGTTCGGCCTCATCCCGGCCGACCGCAAGGTGCCGCAGGCGTTCGAGCTGCGGTTCGTCGTGGGCTCCTACGTGTTCGGCGGCCACGACGTGCTCGCCGCGATCGTGGCGCCGGTCTGCATCGCCGCGCTGGTGCTCTTCCTCAAGCGCACCGACGCGGGCGTGGCGATCCGCGCCGCGGCGGAGCGGTCCGATCGCGCGTCGATGCTCGGGGTGCCCGTGGCCCGGCTGCAGACGATCGTGTGGATCGTCGCCGCGTTGCTGTCCTTCGTGTCGGTGTTCTTCACGGCGTCCGTGACGAGCCTGCCCTTCGGCTTCGGGGTGAGCCTCTCGCTGGTCCTGCGGAGCCTCGCAGCGCTCGTCATGGGTCGGATGACGAACCTCGTCGGCGTGGCGACCTCGGCAGTCGCCCTCGGCATCCTCGAGGCCGGAATCAGGGCCAACGAGCCCAACGACAACCTGCTGGCGCCGCTGCTGATGGGGATCATCCTCGTGGCGCTCCTGGCGCAGCGCCGGCGCATGACGCGGGTCGAGGACGAAGCCGCGAACTTCGGCGGCGGTGGTGAGGTGCGTCCCGTCCCGCCCTCGCTCGCTCGACTCGCCCCGGTCCGGGCGGCGCGATGGGGCGGTGGTGCGGTGCTCGCCGTGCTCGTCGTCGGGTTCCCGCACGTCGTGGGCACCGGCACCGCGCTGAAGGGCGGGGCCGTCCTGATCTTCGCGACCATCGGCATCTCGCTCGTGATCCTCACCGGCTGGGCCGGCCAGGCCTCGCTCGCCCAGATGACGTTCGTCGGACTCGGTGCTGCCGTCACGGCGTGGGGCATCGTGGACCGGGGACTGGACCCGCTGCTGTCCCTCGTGGCCGGGGGCCTGGCCGGCGGGATCGTCGCCGTGGTGGTCGGTATCCCGGCCCTGCGCCTCCGGGGGCTCTACCTCGCCGTGGTGACCCTCGCCCTGGCGCTGGCCGCGTCGTCGGCCCTCTTCAACAACGCGTTCGTCGACTGGATCCCCGTCGGTTCGTTCCGGCGCCCCGCGATCTTCTCCCGGATCGAGCTGGGCTCCGCCACCCGCGTGTACTACCTCGCCCTGGTCGTGCTGGTGCTGGCGGCCCTCGCCGCGGTGGCGATCCGGCGGAGCCGCACCGGCCGGACCCTCCTGGCCGTGCGCGACAACGAGCGCGCCGCGCTGTCGTATGGCATCAGCGCGACGAGGGCGAAGCTCACCGCCTTCGCGCTGTCGGGCACGCTCGCCGCCCTGGCCGGCGGCACCTTCGTGATCCACCAGGCGGGCTTCCGGGCGGAGTCTTACGAGGCGGGCGCATCGCTCGCCGTCTTCGTCACCGCGATCATCGGTGGCGTGTGCACGGTGACCGGCGCCGTGATCGGTGCGGTGTACCTGCGAGGCACCCAGTGGCTCCTGCCCAGCGACTGGCAGTTCTTCGCCACGTCGGTCGGGGTGCTCACGGTGCTGATGGTGCTGCCCGACGGGCTGGGTGGCCTCGTCTTCAAGGTCCGGGACGCCGGGCTGCGGTGGATCGCCCGGCGGACCGGGACCGACGCGCCCGGTCTCATCAGCGTGGCGGAGGCCGGGCAGCATACCCCGACGACCGAGGACGAGGAGGCGGCGTGAGCCTTGTGCCGGGTCCCCTGGAGGGGCTGTGGAACCCGAAGGGCTGGTGGTCCTCCGTCCGTCACCCGGGTCGGTCGATGCGCACGATCGCGGGCGACGGCTCGGTGTACGCCCTCGTCGTCCTCTTCGGGCTCAACACCGTCGACGAGCTGGACCGGACGGCGTTCGGCGTCCTGCTGCCGTCGATCCGGGACCACTTCGGGCTGAGCGACACGGGGATCCTCTCGATCATCACCCTCACCGCGTTCGGCGCGATCCTCCTGCAGCTGCCGATCGCGACGATGGCCGACCGGTCGAACCGCGTCCGGATGGTGGTGGTCGGCGCGTCGGTCTGGGCCCTGTTCTCGTTGCTGACCGGCATGGCGACGTCGATCTGGATGCTGTGCCTCGTGCGCGCCGGGTCGGGGATCGGCCAGGCGACGGTCGAGCCCACCCACAACTCGCTGCTCAGCGACTACTACGCAGTGGACCGTCGACCCGCCGTCTTCTCGTTCCACCGCGGGGCGAACGCGCTCGGCATGATCCTCGGGCCACTCCTCGGTGGGCTGCTCTCGCACTGGTTCGGGTGGCGGGTGCCCTTCCTCGTGTTCACGATCCCGACCGTGGTGTTCGTCGTGCTCGCCCTGCGTCTCCAGGAGCCCCTCCGGGGGGCGCGCGAGAAGGAGGCGATGGGGGCCAGCGCCGAGGCCATCGCCACCGAGGAGGTCGCCCCGAGCTACGCCGAGGGCTGGCGGCTGGTGTGGAAGGTCGAGGCGCTCCGGCGGGTCTGGTACGCCATCCCGTTCCTGGCGGTGGCCATCATCGGGTTCGTCGCCTTCGCCGCGCTGCTCTACGACCGGGTCTACGGGTACGACGACCTCCAGCGCGGGGTGCTCGCCGCGATCGTGCAGGTCTTCCAGTTCCTCGGGCTCGTCGTCGGCGGGCGCGTCGGCACGCGGCTGCTCCTGCGTGACCCCGCCTCGGTCTTCGGCTACCTGCGGCGCGTCTCGTTCCTCGCTGCCGCGTTCGTCGGCGTGTTCGCCTGGGCGCCGAACATCGTGATCGCGGTGATCGCCCACGCCGGCGTCACGGCCTGCCTGGCGGGGTTGCTGCCCTCGCTCTTCGCTGCGCTGAGCCTGGCCATCCCCGCGAGGGCGAGGGCCATGGGGTTCGCCGTCGCGTCGTACTGGATCATCCCCGGCCTCGCGCTGGTGCCGTTCATCGGCTGGATCGGCGACCGGTGGGGCATGCGGTGGGGCATCGCCCTGATGGTCCCGGTGCTCTGCATCGGCGCCGTGATGGTGGCCAGCGCCGGGGCGGTCATCCGGCGTGACATCGACGACGTGTGGACCACCTCGGCCGCCCGATCGAAGGCGCTGTTCCTGCGCCGCCAGGGGAAGGCGAAGCTGCTGCTGGTCCGGGACCTCAACGTGTCGTACGGGCCGGTGCAGGTGCTGTTCGACGTGACCGCCGACATCGACGAGGGCGAGGTCGTCGCGCTGCTGGGCACCAACGGGGCGGGGAAGTCGACGTTCCTCAAGGCGATCTCGGGGATCACCGAGGCCGAGTTCGGTGCCGTGATCTTCGACGGGCGCGACATCACCCACGCCCCACCCAACGAGATCGCGTACCTCGGCGTGGCGCAGATGCCGGGCGGCCGGGGGGTGTTCCCGACGTTGACGGTCCGGGAGAACCTGCGCGTGGCCGGGTGGCAGCGCCGGCGGCACCGCGCCCAGCTGGCGGTCGACACCGAGTCGGTGCTCGAGACCTTCCCGGTGCTGGCCCAGCGCATGGACGAGCCTGCCGCGAACCTGTCGGGAGGCCAGCAGCAGATGCTCGCGCTGGCGATGTCGCTCCTCACCCAGCCGCGCCTGCTGATGATCGACGAGCTGTCCCTGGGCCTCGCGCCCGTCGTCGTCGAGCAGCTGGCGGGGCTCGTCCGGCAGGTGGCGGCCCGGGGGACGACGATCATCCTGGTGGAGCAGTCCGTCAACGTGGCGCTCACGCTGGCGGAGCGGGCGTACTTCATGGAGAAGGGGCAGATCCGCTTCACCGGACCCACCTCGGAGCTGCTCGATCGACCCGACATCCTGCGCTCGGTGTTCCTCGGTGGCGTGGCGGCGGGGGAGCCGGTCCCCGACACGGCGCCGGAGAAGGTCCCGGCGACGCCCGTCGAGGACACGGCGACCACCGGCACCGGGGCGGAGGCGGCGCCGGCCGACCGCTCGCCCGTGCTCCAGACCTTCGCCGTGTCGTGCAGCTTCGGGGGCATCCGGGCGGTCGACCACGTGTCCCTCGCCGTCGGGCGAGGCGAGATCGTCGGCCTCATCGGACCGAACGGCGCCGGGAAGACCACCCTGTTCGACGTGATCAGCGCGTTCGCGCCCCTGCTCCACGGTCGGATCGTCCTGGACGGCGTGGACATCACCGCGTTGCGCCCCGACCGACGGGCCGGCGCGGGGCTCGGGCGGTCGTTCCAGGACGCCCGCCTGTTCGGCTCGCTCACCGTCGCCGAGGCGCTGGCGGTGAGCTACGACCGGTGGGTCGAGGTGAAGGACCCGATCAACCCCATCCTCCGGATGCCCGCCGCCCTCCGCAGCGAGGCGGCGGTGGAGCGCCGGGTGGAGGAGCTGCTCGAGCTGTTCGAGCTGGGTGGCTACCGGAACTCGTTCGTCAGTGAGCTCTCGACCGGCACCCGTCGGGTGGTGGACCTCGCCGGCGTCGTCGCGCACAGCCCCTCGGTGCTGCTGCTCGACGAGCCGTCGTCGGGCATCGCCCAGCGCGAGGCGGAGGCGCTCGGCCCGCTCATCCGCCGGATGCGCGACGAGCTGGGGTGCTCGATCGTCGTCATCGAGCACGACATGCCGCTGCTCGTGTCCGTGTCCGACCGGCTGGTGGCGATGGACGCCGGCGCCGTGATCTGCGAGGGCCTCCCCGACGAGGTCCTCACCCACCCGACGGTGATCGAGAGCTACCTCGGCGGTTCGGCGGAGATCATCGCCCGGTCCGGCCTCCACGTGGCCCCCGGCTGACCTCGCTCCACCCCCGTTCTGTGTCGTGAGACGCGCCACGACGGGCGCGTCCCGCGACACGGAACGGCTGCAGCGCGACCGTCACCGCGGGGGGTACACCGTCCGGCCTACAGTCACCGCGTGGCCGGGGGGCCGCCACGAAGCGAGCACATCGGGGGATGTCGATGCAGCCATCGGGCATGCGACCGTCAGGTTCCGGCGATGGAGGCGAGGGGGACCGGCCGGGCTCCCGCCGTCTGACGACGATCATCCCGATCGCCGTCATCGTCGTGATCGCCGTGGTGGTGGGGGCGATCGTGCTCCTCGGGGGCGGGGACGACGACGGCGGCGAGACCACGTCGGGCACGGTCGGGGTCACGGATGCTGCCTCCGAGTGGGCCGACGTCGAGCTGCAGGACGGCGTGATGCCCTACGACGTCGCGGTCGCCGACGGCACCGCGGACGAGATCGAGTGGGGCCCGCGGTGCGACACCGAGATCGGACGGCTCGCGCTGCCGCTCTTCCCGCAGCAGCCGTGCCTCGCGCCATTCGACGGCGACAACGGGGGCGAGACCGCCACGGGCGTGACCGCGGACTCCGTGAAGGTCGTGGTCTACCTGGCGCAGCCGAACGACCCCGTGCTGAAGGTCGTGTACAGCCAGATCCAGAACGACGACACCACGGACCAGGTCTGGGAGACCTATCAGTCGTTCGTCGCGATGTTCGAGAAGTACTACGAGCTCTACGGGCGACGGGTGGAGCTGATCCGCTACGACGCGACGGGCACGATCCTCGACCCGGTGGCCGCCACCGCGGACGCCGAGGCCATCGCCAACGACATCCGGCCGTTCATGGTGCTGGGCGGCCCGCTCCTGACGAACGCGTTCGCCGACACGCTCGCCGCCAACAAGATCATGTGCGTGTCGTGCGGCCCGGGCCAGCCGAACGACTGGTACGTCGAGCGGGCGCCGTACGTGTGGGACATCCAGAAGAACCCCACGCAGAACCAGCAGCTGTCCGCCGAGTACATCGGCAAGCGGCTCCAGGGGAAGCCCGCCGTGTTCGCCGGTGACGAGTCGATGCACGGCACGGAGCGGGTGTTCGGCTACGTCCACGTGATCAGCGGCGAGACCAGCCAGCAGCTGGAGGACGCCTACGTGGCCGAGCTCGGGAAGTACGACGTGGCGCTGGCTCGCATCGAGAAGTACGCGTCGCCCACCGAGCTGGGCGGGACCGGCCGCGACATGATCAACCGCCTGAAGGCGGCCGGTGTCACGACGGTCATCTTCGCGGGGGATCCGCTCGCACCGCAGACCCTCACCCGGATCGCGACCGAGCAGGAGTACTTCCCCGAGTGGGTGATGACGGGGACCGTGCTCGTCGACACGACGGCCTTCTCCCGCACCTACGACCAGCAGCAGTGGGCGCACGCGTTCGGCCCGTCGAACCTGTTCGCTCGGGTCGATCCCACGAAGGCGGGGGCGGCGTACCTCCACCAGTGGTACTACGGGAAGGCGGCGCCGGCCGACCAGACCCTGGCCATCCTCGTCCCGAACCTGCAGTTCTTCTTCAACGGCGCGCAGCTGACGGGGCCGAACCTCACCCCCGAGGAGTTCCAGAACGCGCTGTTCTCGATCCCGATCATCCCGTCGACGCCGGTGACGCCCCAGATCTCCTACGGCAACCGGGGCTTCTTCGGGAAGAACACCGACTTCAACGCCCTCGACGACCAGACCGAGATCTGGTGGGACGCGGCGGCGACCGGCCCGGACGAGCTCAACCGATCCGGCACGGGGATGTGGCGCTACGTCGCGGGCGGCAAGCGCTATCTGCCGGGTGAGTGGCCCGAGACCGATCCCGACGTCTTCGTGGAGGCCGGGACCGTCCTCATCTTCGACGAGCCGCCGGCCGAGGCCGCCATCGATGCGAACTACACGCCGCTGAAGTAGCGGTCGCCCTCGTCGCTGAACCCTCGAACTCGGCCGGATGTCGGGGGGGGGCCCCCGCACACCGGGCCAGGTTCGTCATGTCGGGGAGAGGAGGAGGGTCAGGCGTCGCCGCGTTGGTCGCGGAGGAACGCCTGCAGCTCGGCGGCCAGCTCGTCGCCGGTGGGGAGGGGGCCCAGGTCGTCCACGCCGGTCGCGTCGTGCAGCTCCTCGAGCTGCGTGACCATCGAGGCGTGCTGGTCGTTCTTCGACACCAGCTCGTCGACCTGCGCCCGGGTGGTGGCGGCCTCCTGGCCCAGGTCGCCGATGGGCAGGTTGATCCCGGCCACCCGCTGCAGGCCCTCGATGAGGGCGATGGCGCCCGCGGGGTACGGGAGGCCGCTGATGTAGTGCGGGACCTGCGCCCACAGCCCGAGCGCAGGGATCCCGGAGTCGTCGGCGGCGACCTCGATCGCCGTCTGGATGCCCGCAGGCACCTCGAGGGTCCCCTTCACGTAGCCGGGGAACGAGGCGAGCAGGCTCTCGGACGGGCTCGTCATGGCGAGCGCGGGGGTCCGGGTGTGGGGGACCGGTGCGGGGTAGGCGCCCAGCCCGACGACCATGCGCACGCCGAGGTCGAGCGCGGTGTCGACCACGGCGGAGGTGAACGCCCCCCAGGCGTGGTCGGGCTCGGCGCCGCTCAGCACCAGCACGTGCCGGCCGGCCTCGTCGACGAGCGCGCGCAGCTCGATCGAGGGCCACGCCAGGTCGGTGACCTCGCCGTCCACGAGGGTCATGATCGGGCGGCGGGCGCGGTAGTCGAGCAGCACGTCCGTGTCGAAGGTGGCGACGAGCTCGGCGTCGCTGCCGCCCAGGATCGCGTCGATCGCGGAGGCCGCGGCACCGCCCGCGTCGATCCAACCCGGCATGGCCACCAGGAGGACGGGTTCGTGGAGCGGGGGGTGGTCGAACAGATCGATCATCGACATGGTGACGTCCTCAACCCACCTTGGCGGCGGCCTGTTCCGCGGCCTCGGCGAGCACCTGCACCATGTTCGCGAATCCCTGGACCTGCGCGGCATCGACCGACGAGCCCATGGCGCCGCCGGCGTACCGGGAGTACACGCCGGCGATGATGCAGGCCAGCTTCCAGGTGCCGAAGGCGATGTAGTAGTCGATCTCCGAAAGGTCGCGCCCCGAGGCCGCGGCGTACCGATCGAGCACCTCGTCCTTGCGCAGGAACCCTTCGAGGGCCGTCGGTGACGCCTGCGGCAGGAGGGAGTCCGTGCCCGGATCGGTCCAGTAGACCCACAGCAGGCCCACGTCGGCGAGCGGGTCGCCGAGCGTGCATATCTCCCAGTCGAGGACGGCGGCCACCGACCCGTCCTCGCCGAGCATGCAGTTGTCGAGCCGGTAATCGCCGTGGACGATCGTCGCCCCGTGCTGGACGGGGATCCGGGCGGACAGACGCTGGAACGTCCGGTCGATCGCCGGGAAGTCCATGCCGGGAGCGTGCTCCTTCGACTTCTGGTACTGGCCGTTCCACCGCTTGAGCTGGCGCTCGACGTACGCGTCCTTGCGGCCGAGGTCGCCCAGGCCCACGGCATCGACGTCGACGCGGTGGATGGCGGCCAGGACGTCGACGATCGACTCGGCCGCCCGGCGTCGCTGCTCGGGCGACAGGCGCTCGGCGCTGTGGTGGTCGCGGACCACGGTGCCGTCGACGAAGTCCATGACGTAGAACGGCGCGCCGTTGACCTCGACGTCCTCGCAGTACCCGAGTGCCGGGGCGACCGGCACGTCGGTCGCCCCCAGGGCCGAGATGATGCGGTGCTCGCGCCCCATGTCGTGCGCCGTGGCGAGCACCTGGCCGAGCGGCGGGCGTCGCAGGACCGTGTGCCGTCCGGCCGCGTCCCGAACGCCGAAGGTCAGGTTCGAATGGCCCCCGGCGATCAGCCGGAACTCGAGCGGTGGCTCGGTGCCCTCGATCTCGCGCCGGTACCACTCCGTCACCCGCTCGCCGTCGATCCCCTCGACGTCCTCGTCACCCTGGCGCTCCGTCACCGCGACCCCCCTGTGCTGCTCGGGACACGCTACGCCGCGCCGGGACCACGCCCCGCCGACCGATGTCACACGGCCCGAGCGACGGGCCGCCACGCCTGCGCCGGTAGGGTCGCTCGGCCAGATCCGCGCCGTCGCTGCGCAGTGACGCAGAGAGCACATGACGTGGGACTGAACGTTCGAGACCTCACCGTGGAGATCGACACGAAGCGCATCGTGCGCGGGGTGTCCTTCGACGTCCGCGCCGGCGACAAGGTCGGCCTGGTCGGGCGCAACGGCGCCGGGAAGACGACGCTCTTCCGGGTCCTGGGCGGTGCCACGGACCCCCACGCCGGGGTCGTGACACGGGCGCCCGCCACGGGGTACCTGTCGCAGGATCCTCGCAGCGACCACACGCCGCTCGACACCGGGTGCTTGGCGCACATCCTCTCGGGGCGGGGCCTCGACGTGGCGATGGACCTCATCGACAAGCTCACCGTGGCGCTCGAGGCCGACCCGTCGGCCGAGAACATCCAGGCGTTCTCCGACGCCCACGAGCGGTTCGAGGCGCTCGGCGGCTACGCGGCCGAGGCGGACGCCCGCCGGCTGGCCGACGGCCTCGGCCTGGGTGCCGACCGCCTCGACCTCCACATCGGTGCGTTGTCCGGTGGCGAGCGCCGCCGGCTCGAGCTGGCACGCATCCTCTTCGCCGGCAGCGAGCTGCTGCTCCTGGACGAGCCGACGAACCACCTCGACGCCGACGCCCGCGACTGGTTGCTGCAGTTCCTCCGCAACTTCCGGGGCGCGCTGGTGGTGATCAGTCACGACCTCGGGCTGCTCGACGAGTCGATCACCCGGGTCCTCCACCTCGACCGGGAGCACGAGGACGCGGCAGGCGAGCTCGTCGAGTACCGCGGCACCTACTCGAAGTACCTGGTCGCCCGCGAGGACGAGGAGGAGCGCCTCGGTCGACTCGCCGACCGCCAGGCGAAAGAGGTGAAGCGGCTCACCTCGCAGGCCGACTCCATGCGGGGGCAGTCGGCGAAGCGGGCGCGGGTCGCGAAGAGCCTCGATGCCCGCGCCGCCCGGCTCGAGCAGGAGCGGGTCACCGGCCCGACCAAGCGGCGCACCATGGCCGTCCGGCTCCCCGACCCGCCGGAGTCCGACCGCACGGTCCTCGAAGCCGACGGGCTCGCCAAGTCCTACGGCGACCTCGAGGTCTTCCGGGATGTCACGTTCGACGTGGGCCGCGGTGAGCGGATGCTGATCATGGGCCTGAACGGCGCCGGCAAGACGACACTGCTCCGGCTCCTGGCCGGCGATGCGCAGCTGCTGCACGGCACCGTCCGCACCGGCCGGCGCACCAGCATCGGCTACTACGCGCAGGAGCACGAGGGGATCGTGGCGGGTCGCAGCCTCCTCGACCACATGCGGTCGTCGGCCACGATCGGCGACAAGGAGCTGCGCAGCGTGATGGGCATGTTCGGCCTGTCGGGCGACAAGGCGTTCCAGGACGCGTCGACGCTGTCGGGCGGCGAGAAGACGAAGCTCGCGCTGGCGCAGCTGGTCGTGGGGGGCCACAACCTCCTGCTCCTCGACGAGCCGACCAACAACCTCGACCCGGGATCGCGCCTGGCGATCGGGGAGGCGCTCAGCGGCTGGCCGGGCACGATGATCCTCGTGAGCCACGACCCCGAGTTCGTGCGGGCGTTGCAGCCCGACCGCGCCCTGACGATGCCCGAGGCCCAGCTCGACCACTTCGACGAGAGCATGTTGGAGCTGGTCGAGCTCGCCTGAACGGCGCCCGGTTGAGGGGCCGGTGGGCGCCGATAGATTCGGAGCAGCGAGCAACGAGCAGCGCGCAAGGAGCCCCGATGTCACTGCCGAGCACGATCGACGTCACCGACGCCACCTTCCAGAAGGAGGTGATCGAGCGCTCGATCACCACCCCCGTCGTCGTGGACCTGTGGGCCGAGTGGTGTGGCCCCTGCAAGACCCTCGGCCCGATCCTGGAGAGGGTTGTCGCCGAGACCGACGGCAAGGTCGTGCTGGCGAAGATCGACGTCGACAGCAACCCCCGGGCCTCCCAGACCTTCAAGGTCCAGTCGATCCCCGCGGTCTACGCCGTCCGGGACCAGGGCATCGTCGACGGCTTCGTGGGTGCGCTCCCCGAGGCGCAGGTCCGCGAGTTCGTCGCGAAGCTCGTGCCGACGGAGGAGGAGACCGAGGTCGACCGCCTCCTCGCCGCGGGTGACGAGGCGTCGCTGCGGGCCGCGCTCGAGCTGGAGCCCGCGGAGGAGCGGGCGATCGTCGCCCTCGCCGCGCTGCTGGTGGACGCCGATCGGGCAGACGAGGGCTTGGCGCTGCTCGACCGGATCCCCGACTCTCCCGAGACCCGCCGCATCGCCGCGCTGGCTCGCGCCGGGGCGGGCGCCACGGACGACGCCGAGGCGCAGTTCGAGGCGCTGCTCTCGCAGGTGAAGGTCGACGAGGAGGCGCGCCAGCGCTACGTCGACCTCCTCGAGCTGCTCGGCCCGGACGACGAGCGCACCGCGCTCTACCGCCGCAAGCTCACCACTGCGCTCTACTGACGACGCGGCGCCCAACGCCCTGTTCTGTCACGCCCCGTGCGACGTTCCTGTCGCACCGGCGGTGACGGAACTGCGGTGGGGGGCGGCTGTGGCGGGCCGCTGACGGGGCGGAGGTGCCCGGGATAGGGTGACGAGGTCCGGCTCGCGCCGGTGCGCTTCCCCCTCGTTCGACTGCGTCGGCTCGCCGACGCTCCGAGGGAGCGCCCCATGGACCCCGCCCCGTCCTCACCCGTCGACGAACGGCAGCGCCCCTCCGGGCCCCGTCACCTGTCCGCCGCCGGCGACGCGGGCGCCGCCGAGGCGCTGCGGTCGCTGATCGAGCCGGGCCCGACGCGTCTCGTCGTGCGGGACTCGGC
>JAEZFI010000097.1 GCA_023437745.1 Actinomycetes bacterium | reverse complement strand
AAATGTCCCGCCACGCGGGACATTTCGCGCCGAGAACCCCGGGGTGGGCGGGGCGCACCCGAAAACGGCAGCAGCCCCGCCGAAGCGGGGCTGCGGGCTCAGTTCGTCGAGTGGGTCACTCGGTGCCGCCGGCCTCCTCGGTCGCGGCGGCCTCGGTGGCCTCACCTTCGGCGTCCGCCGCGGGCGGGGCCTCGCCGTGCTGGGCGTAGTACTCCTCCCAGGCCTCCTGGCCCTCGGACGGCGACTCGGGGTCGTACTGGCCGATGTAGTTGCCCTCGGCGTCGTAGGCGTGCTCGCCGAAGTGCTCTTGGTACTCGGCGGCCACGATGCCACCCTCGGCCGCCTGCTTGATCGAGAGGCTGATCCGGCGGCGCTGGAGGTCGAGGTCGATGATCTTGACCCACAGCTCCTCACCCGGGGTGACGACCTGCTCGGGCAGGTCGACGTGGTGCGCCGACATCTCGGAGATGTGGACGAGGCCCTCGATGCCGTCGCCGACCTGGATGAACGAACCGAAGGGCACCAGCTTGGTGACCCGGCCGTACACCAGCTCGCCCACCTGGTGGGCACCGGCGAACTCCTGCCACGGATCCTGCTGCGTCGCCTTCAACGACAGGGAGATGCGCTCGCGGTCCATGTCGACCTCGAGCACCTCGACCTCGATCTCGTCGCCCACGGCCACGACGTCGCCCGGGTGGTTGACGTGCTTCCACGACAGCTCCGAGACGTGGACGAGGCCGTCCATGCCGCCGAGGTCGACGAACGCACCGAAGTTGACGACCGAGGACACGACACCACGGCGACGCTCGCCGGGGCGGAGGTTGACGAGGAAGTCCTCGCGCTGCTCCTTCTGCGTCTCCTCGAGCCACGCACGGCGGCTGAGCACCACGTTGTTGCGGTTCTTGTCCAGCTCGATGATCTTCGCCTCGATGGGCTTGCCCACGTACGGCTGCAGGTCACGGACACGACGCAGCTCGACGAGGGAGGCCGGGAGGAAGCCCCGGAGGCCGATGTCGACGATCAGGCCGCCCTTGACGACCTCGATGACCGGGCCCGACACCATGCCGTCGGCTTCCTTGATCTCCTCGATCCGGCCCCACGCACGCTCGTACTGCGCCCGCTTCTTGGACAGGATGAGACGGCCGTCCTTGTCCTCCTTCTGGAGGACCAGGGCCTCGACCTCGTCGCCCATCGACACGATCTCGTGCGGGTCGACGTCGTTGCGGATCGAGAGCTCGCGGCTGGGGATCACGCCCTCGGACTTGTAACCGATGTCGAGCAGCACCTCGTCATGGTCGATCTTGACCACGGAGCCGGTGACCAGCTGTCCGTCGTCGACCCCCACCATGGTGGCGACGTACGCCGCCTCGAGCGCCTCGCTGTCGAGGTCGTTCGCGGTGATCTGGCGGGGGACCCAGTCGTCGGCGGAGTTCTCGCCGGCATCCGGGGTGATGGTTGCTTGGTCGGACACGGAGATTGCCTTGGGGGTGTAGAGGGATGGGATGGTCCGAGTGCGCGCCAAGACGGGCGCCACTCAGGCGGGCCAGGCTACTTCAGGTCGGCCGATGGGCCAACACCAGCAGCTCGGGGCGTTCGAGGGTGGGCGGCCGGAGGTCGTACTCCCCCGGCGCGACCGACCACACGCCGTCCACCTCCCACCCGGCGGACCCGAGGAGCATCCGCAGCTCGCGCGGCGTGGAGCACGTCGTCCAGAGCCGGGCCGGCACACGGCGGCCGGAGGGGTCGGCCACCTCGGTGTCCTCCACGTTCAGGCCGGTCGCCGCGTCGAAGTCGTCGGTGCTCTCGAGCCAGCGGACCTGGAAGTAGGCGCTGAACGCGCTCACCGCGGCACGACCCCCGGGCCGGACGGCCCGGCGCATGCCGGCGAGGACCGCCCGGTCGCCCAGGAGGTTCTGCGGGTCCGCCAGCGCGTCCGACGGCGGGCCCAGCGAGCCGAACGCGCCCTGGCACAGCGAGATCGCGGCGTCGAACGTGCCGTCGAACCGGAGGTCGCGGGCGTCGGCCACCTCGAACGTGGCGCCGTCGGGCGCGTCGGCGGTCGCCACCTCCACGAAGCGGGGGCTCAGGTCGACGCCGTGGGCCCGGATGCCCCGGCGCGCCAGCTCGTGCGCGTGCCGGCCGGGTCCGCAGCCCACGTCGAGCACCGACATGCCGGGTTCCAGGCCGAGCGCCGCCACCAGCGCGTCGACCTCGTGGCGGGTGCCCTTGGTGAACGAGTAGCGCAGGTAGGCGGGCCCCATGTGCTCCGCCATGGCCGGCCAGTCCTCCACCCCCTCCCGTTCTGTCGCGTCAGGCGTGACGCCCGGGTCACGCTCCACGCGACAGGACGAGGGACGAGGAGGGCGTCACGACTTGGCGTCGGCCCAGGTGGGGCCGGTGGCGAGGTTGACCTCGAGGGGGACGCGCAGGTCGAACGCTCCGCTCATCGCCTCCTGGACCATGGCGCAGGCCCGGTCGTGCTCGGCCGGCGGCACCTCGAGGATGACCTCGTCGTGGACCTGGAGGATGAGGACCGACGCGAGGTGCTCCTCCTCGATGGCCCGGTCGATCGCCACCAGCGCGACCTTGAAGATGTCGGCGGCGAGGCCCTGGATGCCGGCGTTCATCGCCTGCCGCTCCCCCGCCTGGCGGATCCGGAAGTTGGAGGAGCTGAGCTCGGGGATCTGGCGGCGCCGGCCGAAGAGCGTCTCGGTGTACCCGCGCTCCTTGGCCTCGGCGACCGTCCGCTCCATGTACGCCTTCACCGACGGGAAGGCCACGAAGTACGCGTCCAGGATCCCCTGCGCCTCGGACGTCTCGATGCCCAGGCGCTGCGCCAGGCCGTAGGCCTCCATCCCGTACGCCAGGCCGTACGAGACCATCTTCGACTTGGACCGCTGCTCGACGGTCACCTTCGACGGGTCGACGGAGAAGATGCGGGCCGCGGTCTGGTTGTGGATGTCCTGACCGGAGGTGAAGGCCTCGATCAGCCCGGGGTCCTCGGCGAGGTGGGCGATGCAGCGGAGCTCGATCTGGTTGTAGTCGGCGACCAGCAGCTCGTTGCCGGGCGAGGGCACGAACGCCCGCCGGAACTGTCGGCCGCCCTCGGAGCGGACGGGGATGTTGTGGAGGTTCGGCGCGTCCGAGCTGAGGCGGCCGGTGCGGGCGACGGTTTGGTTGAAGGTGGCGTGGATCCGGCCGTCTGCCGCGACCTCGGCGAGGAGGCCTTCCCCGTACGTCGACCGCAGCTTCTCGACCTCCCGGTACGACAGGAGGTGCTCGATGATCGGGTGCTGTCCGGCGAGCTTCTCGAGCGACGACGCGTCGGTGCTGAACCCGGTCTTCGTCTTCTTCTGCGGGGTGAGGGCGAGCTTGTCGAACAGCACCTCACGCAGCTGCTTGGTGGAGTTCACGTTGAACTGCTCGCCGGCGTCGTCCCAGATCACGCTCTCGAGCCGGCGGCACTCCGAGGTGAGGTGGTCGTTCAGACGGCGCAGCTCGTCGGCGTCGACGCCGACCCCCACGTGCTCCATGCGCGCGAGCACCGACACGAGCGGCATCTCGACGTCACGGAACAGGCGCTGGAGGTGCTGCGCCTCGAGCGCCGCGTCGAGCGCCGGCGCCAGCACGGCCACCCCGAGCGCCTCGCGTGCGGCCGTCTGGGCGACGTCGTCCTCCATCGAGCCCGAGAAGTCGAGCTGCCCGGGTTCCGCGCCGCCCTCGGTCACCGCCAGCTCCGCGTCGCAGTAGCGCTGGAGCAGGTCGTCCAGCTCGTAGCGGTTCTCGGCCGGGTCCAGGAGGTACGCCGCGATCTTCGTGTCGAACACGGTGGCGTGCAGCTCGACGCCGAGGTCGAGGAGCGAGCGCAGGATCGGCTTGGCGTCGTGGGCGATCAGCTCGGCACCGGCCAGGGGCTCCAGCGCCGACACGTCGCCGGCGACGGGGATCCACGCGACCTCACCGGCGTCGGGATCGAGGGTGACGGCCACGCCGACCAGCGGGCTGCGCCCGGGCGCGCCCTCCCAGCGTGCCGCCAGGCCGCGGGGACCGGTCGCGGCCGGGAGCGGCCCGTCCAGCCGGGTGACCTCCGCCTCGAGCACGCGCCGATCGGACTCCACGGCGCCGATCTGCTCGGAGAAGACGTCGGCCAGCCGACCGATGAGGGTCCCGAACTCGAGGAACTTGAACAGCGCGAGGGTCTCCTCGCGGTCCACCACGCCCTGGCGGAGGTCGTCGACGGTGACGTCGAGCGGCACGTCGCGCCGCAGGTCCATCATCTCGAGGTTCAGGCGCGCCTGCGCCTCGTGCTCGGCGAGGTTCGACCGGAGCTTCGGGGTCTGCTCGTCGAGGTGGGCGAAGATCCCGTCGAGGTCGCCGTAGCTGTTGACGAGCTTCGCCGCCGTCTTCTCCCCCACACCGGGGATGCCGGGCAGGTTGTCGCTGGGGTCGCCCCGCAGCGCGGCGTACTGGAGGTACGACCGCGGGTGCACACCGGTCCGCTCCTGGATGCCCGCCTCGTCGTACAGTGCGTAGTCGCTGACCCCACGCTTGTTGTAGAGCACCCGGATCCACGGGTCCTCGACCAGCTGGTAGCTGTCGCGGTCACCGGTGACGATCATCGTGGCGACGCCCTGGTCACGCGCCTGGCAGGCCAGCGTCGCGATGATGTCGTCGGCCTCGTAGCCTGGGACCTCGACGATCGGGAGGGCGAGCGTCTCGACCACCTGGCGCACCAGGCCCATCTGCTGGCGGAGGATGTCGGGCGCTGCGTCCCGGTTCGCCTTGTAGCTGTCGAGGCGCTCGTGGCGGAACGTCGGCTCCGGGCGGTCGAACATCACCCCGATGCCGTCGGGGCGGTGGTCCCGGACGAGGTTCACGAGCATCGACGTGAAGCCGAAGACCGCGTTCGTCACCTGCCCCGACGCGGTCGCCATGTCGGTGGGCAGCGCGAAGAACGCCCGGTAGGTGAGCGAGTTGCCGTCGATCAGCATCAGCGTGCGGGGTTCGCTCACGCCGTGGCCTCCGGCTGCTCGGGTTCCTCGGGGGCCAGCGATCCGTCGAGCACGGCCTCGGCCACCTCACGCATCGTCCGGCGGTCGTTCATCGCGGTCCGTTGCAGGAACGCGTAGGCATCGGCCTCGGTCATGCCGTGCGAGTCGATGAGCCGGCCCTTCGCCCGCTCCGTGATCTTGCGGGCCTCGAGCTGGCCCGCGAGGTCGTCCACGCGCTGCGACAGCGAGACGATCTGCGCGAACCGTCCGGTCGCCATCTCGATCGCCGGGACGAGGTCGCTGCGCTCGAACGGCTTGACGACGTACGACATGACGCCCGCGTCGCGGGCCTCGGCGATCAGCTCCCGCTGGGAGAACGCCGTAAGGAGCACCACCGCGCAGGCGCGCTCCTCGATGAGGATCCGAGCGCAGGCGATGCCATCGAGCCCGGGCATCTTCACGTCGAGGATCGCCACGTCCGGGTGGTGCTCGGCGACGGCGTCGAGCGCCGCCTCGCCGTTGGCGCACTCGGCGACGACCTCGTAGCCCTCCTCCTCGAGGAGCTCACGGAGGTCCATGCGGATGATCGCCTCGTCCTCGGCGATCACGACGCGCGTGGGGATGCCCTCGCCTGGTGTCTCGGCCATCTCAGCGCCTCCGGCGGTCGACGAGCTTGTCGAGCAGTTCGTCCTGCTCCGCCTCGATGCGGGCGATCCTGGCGACGAGGTCGTCACGGTGCCGGCCCATGGCCGTGCTGTGGCGCTCCGCGTCGCGGCAGTCCGACTCGGCGAGCGGGGTCTCGGACACCAGTGCCCGGAGGCGGGCGTCCTCGGACTCGTCGGTGAAGTGCTCGAGCTGCTCGTCGGCGATGGCCATCTCGGCGCGGAGCTGCGCGAGGCGCTTCGAGAGCATCCGCAGTCGCCGTTCGATCAGCATGGCCATCGGGCGGAGTCTAGATGCGACCCCTCGCCCGCCCTCACCCGGACCCGGCGGGGACGCTCGCCCCCGGCGGGGTGCGAGAATGCCGGCCATGCCTCGTCGTCCGGGCCGCCGTGCCCTCGTCGTGACCTGCGCGGTCCTCGCCGGCTCCACCGTGGCGTGCGGGGGCGGTGACGAGGCGGCGAGCTGCGGCCCGATCACCGTGGAACCGCAGGACCCCAACCAGGGCCACCTGCTCGCCGGCGCCCAGTCCCCCACGTTCCGGACCGATCCTCCGACCTCCGGCCCACACATCGCCGGGCTGGTCGTGACGGGCGAGATGGATCGGACCCCCACCGGCCTGGAGCAGGTCTCGACCCTCGAGACGGGCGCCGTGATCATCCAGTACCGGGACGCCGACGACCGGGCTGCCCTCCGCGGGCTGGCCGGTGACCACGTCGTGGTGGCGCCGGCACCCGACCTCGACTCGGCGGTCGTCGCCACCGGTTGGGTCCGTTCGATGCGCTGCGACGGCGTCGACCTCGACGCCCTCGAGCACTTCGTGGACACGGTCGGCGGGGAGTACGACGCCCACAGCGAGGGCACCGGAGCCTCCACGACCACGGGAGGTTGAGTGGGGACGGACGGGCTCGGCATCGACGACGGATGGTGGGGCGCCGACGGGGCGTGGCACGACGCCGACGCGGACACGGTGGCGACCCTGCGGGAGCGTCTCGGGGACAGCGCCCGCTCGCCGTCACCGCCGCACTGGTTCGTCGACCCCGTCACGGCGCCGGCGCTGCAGACCCGGTGCTCGATCCGGCTCGACGACGGGACGTGGATCGACGACGTCGACGCCCTCCCCCGTGACCTGCCGTACGGGGTCCACGACCTCCACCCGGCCGACGGGGGCGAGCCCACCCGACTCGTGGCGGCGCCCGAGCGGCTCACCACGTGGCCGACCGACCCGACGTGGGGTCTGGCCGTGCAGGTGTACTCCACGATGTCGTCGCGCAGCTGGGGCATCGGCGACCTGGAGGACCTGGCGGCGGTCGGCCGCTGGGCGGGCACGCGGGGCGCCACCGTGCTGGGGATCAACCCGCTCGCCGACCCGCTGCCGACGTCACCCCGCCAGCCGAGCCCCTACTCGCCGTCGAGCCGCTCGTTCCTCGACCCGCTGATCCTCCCGTTCGACGAGGGTGAACGACCCGGCCCCGGGCCCGGCGCCGCTGCCGCGAGCGGGTTCGTCGAGCGGGATCGCGCCTGGGCGGAGAAGCTCGGCGCGCTCACCGCCCGCTGGGAGCAGCTGCCGCAGAGCGAGCGCAACCGGCGGATCGCCGACGTCGACGCCGGCGTGGGTGCTCTGCGTCGGGACAGGGCGCTGTGGCACGCGGTGTTCGACGAGCTGGCCGTCCGTCACGGGGCGGGATGGCACGTATGGCCGGCCGCGCTCAGGGACCCCGGCGCGGCCGAGGTCGTCGAGCACGCCCGCCGGCACGCCGCGGACGTCGCGTTCTGGTGCTGGGTGGACGAGCTGTGCGAGGAGGCGCTGGCCGGGACCCGCGCTGCGCTGGACCTGTACGGCGTGTCGATCATGGGCGACCTGCCGGTGGGCGTCGCCGCCGACGGCTTCGACGCCTGGTTCGACCAGGACGTGATGGCACGCGGGTGGCGGGTGGGCGCGCCGCCGGACCTGCTCGGACCGGCCGGGCAGGACTGGGGCCTCCCTCCCTACGACCCCCACCTGCTGCGGGCGTCGCGCTACGAGCCGTTCCTCGCCACGCTGCGGGCGGTGTTCGCCCGCTACGCCGGGGTGAGGATCGACCACGTGATGGGGCTGTTCCGCCTGTTCTGGATCCCGCCGGGGGGCGATCCCACGCACGGCACCTACGTGCGGACCCGCCCCGGCGAGCTCCTGGGCCTGGTGGTCGCGGAGGCCGCCCGGCACGGCGCGTTCGTCGTCGGCGAGGACCTGGGCACCGTCGAGGACGAGGTCCGCAGCGCCTGCCGCGCCCGCGGCGTGGCCGGGACGAAGGTCGCCTGGTTCGAGCCCGATGCACCCGAGTCGTGGCCGGCCGGCAGCCTCGGCACGCTCACCACCCACGACCTCCCCACGACGGCGGGCGCGCTCTCCGGGACCGACCCCGTCACCGACCCGGGCATGACGGCCGCGATGCGCGCCTTCGCCGGGGTCGACACCGACG
>JAEZFI010000074.1 GCA_023437745.1 Actinomycetes bacterium | reverse complement strand
TGCCACGCTCCTATCAAGCCACGCCGGCCGGTTCCGCGCGCCCAGGGGCCGGCAGAAGCCATGTTGTCCACGAAAGACAGCGACGGTAGGAGCCAAGCCCCCGGGCAACGACCAGAGTGACACTGAGCCGACGGTATGCGACCGGCAGGGCGCCGGGGCGGCCGTCTCGAAGCGGCCAGATCCTTCTAGCGGCAAATTTCTCGAAGTCAAGGGAACAATTTTCCGTCGAGGTGCTGTACCGTCGGCCTTCTGGGAAAGGCGAGCTGGGCGGGGGCGACCGTCGTTGCTCGACACGATGGGAGGGAGACCCATGAGAGAACAGTTCACACGACGACGCGTGCGCGCCGTCGCCCTGGTCGGAGCACTCGGAGTCGCAGGCTCCGCACTGCTCACCTCGCCGAGCGCCTCGGCTGCGACGGAACGCTGGGTCGACGGCGCAGCTGCGTCGGCGACGCCCGGCTCGGGCTGCGGCGCCGCGGCGGGCTACACGACCATCCAGGCGGCGATCACGGCATCGGCGGCCGGCGACACGATCAACGTGTGCGCCGGGACCTACGCCGGTCCGATCACGATCAACAAGTCCGACCTGGTCCTCAAGGGCGCCAAGGCCGGCATCCCCGCCGGCCCGTCCGCCTCGGGGAACAACCGTGGCGGCGGCGAGTCGATCATCGAGGCCAACGCGGCCGCGGTGGTCACCTACGCGGGCACCACGACGAGCAACACCACGCTCGACGGCTTCACCATCCGCAACATCGACCGGCACGGCATCAACAACTTCACCGGCTCGGGTCACAAGGTGATCAACAACATCATCACCCACGATCCCGCCGCCCGGCCGCCGGAGCTGCCCGCGCAGAACGCGCAGCAGGCGGGCATCCTCAGCGGTGCGTACAACGCGGTCACGCTGAAGGGCAACCACATCACAGGCTTCCGGTACGGGTTCAACCTGCAGTCCGGCAACCTGACGCATGCCCCGGCCGTGATCGAGGACAACTACGTCGGTGACTACCTCGTCTCCGGCCTCGTCTTCGGCAACAACACGTCGAACGGCCAGACCGTCCGCGGCAACACGTTCGCGCCGAGTGCGCTGGCGTCGGGCCCGGCCGGCATGTCCATGCCGACGATGCCGGTGCTGATCAGCGGCAACACCCTGACGGGCGCCGGGTCGGGCACGGGCATCTTCTTCGTGGCCAGCGCCCGCTCGGGGATCGTCATCGAGGGCAACACGATCACCAACTGGGGTCGTGGCATCAGCCACCCGAGCATCACGGCGACGTGGCCGGCCGGCAGCACGCCCACCGAGGTGCACCAGAACAACATCACCAACAACGGCACGACGACCGGTGGGTACGGGCTGTTCAACAGCACGCTGCCCGGGGAGTACGACGTGAACGCCTCCTGCAACTGGTGGGGTGCTGCGACGGGTCCCCGCACGGCGTTCGCCGGCCCCGGCGACCGTGTGAGCACCGGCGTGAGCTACACGCCGTGGCTGATCGGTCCCGCTCCGGCCAGCGACTGCACCGGCGGCCTCCTGAACCCGACGGCGGCGTTCACCCCGTCGACCACCGCAGGCGACGCCCCGCTGCCCGTCGACTTCGACGCCTCGGCGTCGAGCGACCAGGACGGCACCGTCGTGGGCTACGCCTGGGACTTCGGTGACGGCAACACCGGCACCGGCGTCACCACGTCGCACACCTACGCCACGCCGGGTTCGTACGTCGTGACCCTGACCGTGACCGACAACCACGGGCACACCGGCCAGGCGACCGCCACCATCACCGCGAACCAGCCGATGGCGGCCCCGACGGCCGTGGCCACCGCCACGCCCGGCACCGGTCCGGCTCCGCTGGCGGTCGTCCTCGACGGCTCCGGTTCGTCGGACTCGGACGGCACGATCGTGTCGTACGCCTGGGACTTCGGTGACGGCAACAACGGCACCGGCGCCATCGCCAGCCACGTCTACACGACGCCCGGCACCTACGTGGCGACGCTGACGGTCACCGACAACCAGGGGCTCACCGCGACGGCGCAGGTGTCGATCCAGGTGAACCCGGTGCCGCAGCCGCAGACCGACGCCGACTGCAAGAAGAACGGTTGGCAGGCCTACGGCTTCCGGAACCAGGGTCAGTGCATCCGGTACGTGCAGACCGGCAAGGACGACCGCATCGGTCAGTGATGGCGATGTGACGACGGTCCGGGTCACGAACCGATCGTCGGACATCCCGGAGGGGAGGGGCTCAGGCCCCTCCCCTTTCACGTTCCGGCATCTCGCCTCACCACAGCTTCGAGGGCCGGGTCGCACGGATGGGCGGCGAGAGCCTCGTCGGATTCAACAAGGCGGTCAGGACCCTCGGCGGGGGCGCCTGCAGGGAACTGCACCGCGGTCCTCCCATCTGCCGGGCGGGCGACGCGGCCCACCACTGGCTGGAGAGCCGGTCGTGACGCCGCTCAGCCGACGCGTTGCTTCGCCTGGAGCAGCCTGCCACCGAGCTCGTCGAGTTGCTCCGCTGTCGCCGCCTCTTGGAGCGCCGGTAGGAGCTTCTCCTCCTCCTCGGCGACGTGCTCCTCGACCAGCGCGCGCAGCGCGGCGACGGCGTCGACGAGCGGTTGGGCCTCCTGCGCCTTGAGGTGGTCGATCATCTGCTTCACGCCGGCGTGAGCGACGAGGGCGCGGTCGAGCGGGGCGGCGTCGTCGAGCAGCGTGGCCGCAAGCGGGTACAGCGCGGCGTGCTCCGCCTGGTCGTGGGCCGTGAGCTCGCAGATGATCTGGCCGATCAGGGTCGCGTCGCCGGTGGTGGCGAACTCGTCGAACAGGGTCGCGACGGTCTCGTGGTCCGCGAGGATGAGGTCGATTCCGTTCGGCATGTCACTTCCCTTCCGCAGCGAGTCGCCGAGTGGGGTGCTCGGGCGCTCTGTCCCAGTGGCGATGCACGGCCAGCGAGCGCAACACGTCCTTGGCGAAGGACTTCGTCCCCCGCTCCGAGACCGTGACGCCCGGCTCCTCGGGCCCGATGCCGGCGGCGGCGAGCATCTCGGTGCCGTCGCCCCACGCCGCCACTGGTTTGTGGTGGCGATACGCGAGTTGGACGTACGCGATCGCCGCCGGGTCGTCCGTGAGCCCCGCACCCGCACCGATCACCACTGCGTCGGCCTCGGCAGCGCTCGCGGTGTGGAACGACCGATCGACGAGCAGCTGGTCGGCCCGGCGCTTGCCCAGGATCCGTCCCTTGTGAGTCGCGATGACGTGGGCGGTGGCCCCTGCGGCGATGATCGCGTCTCTCAGGGTGCGCACTCCTGCGAGGTCGGCGCCGTCGTCGGCGAGGACGTGCACCACACGCCCGTCGATCGGGTACTCCCCCTCGACCACCATCGCCAACGACGGCGATGCGTCCAGTCCCCCGGTCGCGTCCGGGGCGTCGTCGTCGCGCACGGCGTCGGGTGGAGCGACGTCGGGAAGCGCGTCGGGGTCCACGCCGAGGCCGAAGCCGACCCGCCGTGCCAGATCCGGATGCACGTGCACGAGGCGGGCGACCATCCGCTCCACGACACCCTCCTGCTCGACCTTGCCGAGCTCGAACGTGAAGGCGTCGGCGATGTGGTCCTGCTCCACCTCGCTCATGCTGTTCCAGAACAACGTGGCCTGGGCGTAGGGATCGTCGGGTCCCCGCTCACGGACCTTCGGCCCCTCGACGGTCCGGGGAACGTGGATGTAGCCACCCTCCTCCGGGCCGGCCAGGAACGGGCAGCCCCCGCCGACGCCGTTCGGCAGATACGGCGTGCGGCCCTCGTGGACCGCCTGCTGTGCGAACCCGTCACGATGGTTGTCGTTGACCGGCGAATGGGGTCGGTTGATCGGGATCTGGTCGAAGTTGGGGCCGCCGAGGCGAGTGAGCTGCGTGTCGAGGTAGGAGAACAGTCGGGCGTGCATGAGCGGGTCGTCCACGACCTCGATGCCCGCCACGAGGTGTCCGACGTGGAAGGCGACCTGCTCGACCTCGGCGAAGAAGTTGCTCGGACACCGGTTGAGGGTCATCCGACCGACCGGCTCGACCGGGACCAGCTCCTCGGGAACGAGCTTGGTCGCGTCCAGGAGGTCGATGCCCTCGAAGTACTGGTCTTCGGAGTCGGGCATCACCTGCACGCCGAGCTCCCACTCCGGGAACGCGCCCGACACGATCGCGTTGTAGAGGTCGCGACGATGGAAGTCGGGATCGTTCCCGTTGAGCGCCAGGGCCTCCTCCCACACCAAGCCGTGAACACCCAGGACCGGCTTCCAGTGGAACTTGACGAGCGAGGTCTCCCCGGCGTCGTTCACCAGCCGGAAAGTGTGGACGCCGAACCCTTCCATCATCCGGTACGACCGCGGGATGGCCCGGTCGGACATCGCCCACATCAACATGTGGGGCGACTCGGGGATCGAGGAGACGAAGTCCCAGAACGTCGTGTGCGCCGTCTGGGCCTGCGGGATCTCGAGGTCCGGCTCGGGCTTCGCAGCGTGGATCAGGTCCGGGAACTTGATGCCGTCGCGGATGAAGAACACCGGCATGTTGTTCCCGACGAGATCGAAGTTCCCGGCGTCGGTGTAGAACTTCACGGCGAAGCCGCGGACGTCCCGCACCGTGTCGGCCGAACCCCGCGAACCCACGACGGTCGAGAATCGCGTGAACACCGGCGTCGTGCGACCCTCCTGGAGGAAGTCGGCGCTGGTGAGCCGAGCGGCCGTGCCGTAGCTCTCGAACACGCCGTGCGCAGCAGCCCCACGGGCGTGCACCACGCGTTCGGGGATGCGCTCGTGGTCGAAGTGCATCACCTTCTCACGGAGGTGGAAGTCCTCCATCAGCGTCGGGCCGCGCCGGCCCACGGTGAGCGAGTCGTCCGTCTGGGAGAGCCGCTGCCCGTGCGCCGTCGTCAGGTACTCGCTGTCCTGGGCCGGGACCTTGCTGGTGCGCGGCGTGAGGATCGGCCGCCCCGTCTGCTCCGAACGTGTGCGCTTGGCGTTCGCCATGTCGTCTCCCTTGCTTCGAGTGACCGGCGGTACCCAGCGCGTCGCAATCCGAAGCGCGATCCGTGCGCTACGTCAGTGGGTTCAAGCGCTCGATCATGCCGGAGACGACGTTCGTCGGCCGCTGCTGCTCGCCCATCACTGCGTTGACCACGAGCATCGATCCCGTGAGCAGCGGGATCGCCCATTGGAGCGTGCGGAGCTGTCGTTGGGCGGCGGCGACGTCGGGAGGGGTCCGCGACGACGGTTCGGTTCCGGCCTCAGCAGGCGCCTCAGGGTGCGAGATCACTCGTTGACCGATGATCCTCGCAGCGCCCGTCGCGCCCAGCGCTGCGAAGGTCAAGGCGGTCTTCACCGCAGAGGTCGTGGCGACCCCCTTCTGGCCGGCGATCCGCCCCTTGTTGCCCACCGTCAGCATCACGCCACCGCCGAGGTGCGCGGCGATGGCGGCCAGGTTGACCGGCGTCCACGTCTCCCACCCCTCGCCGGCGACGCGAGCTTCGTTGCCCTTGGCCGCGCGGGCCCCGGATTCGTTGAGACCGACGGCGCCCATCAGGGACCCGCCGAACCACGCGGCGAGCCCGATGTCGTGGAGGGATCGTGCCAGGACCTGAGATTCGACCATGCCGTCGACTACCCCCGCTCTTCACGTCGGAAACCCCGCGGCTCCTGGGCGCTGGCCGAGCATCGTGGGGTCACCTCCGCCGGCATCGGGTAACCCCGCCCGATGGCTGCTGCGGTCTCCTCGTCGTCGCGAACCCCGACCGTGGTCCCTGTCGATGCTCCAGCCGGCGGCCCCACGCGCCGCAGGGCGATCTCATGGGGGCCTCGGCAGGCGGTGGCGGCCGTCGCCCTGGCGTTTTCGGCCATCAGCGTTGCCATGTACGCGATCGGCGCCCGGGGAGGTGATGCCGTCGCCCTCAAGGCAGTGGACAACGCCGAGCGGCTTCGAGACCTCGAGCAGACGCTGCACCTCGCGTGGGTGACGGACCGCCTGCAGAGCAGCGGCATGCCCGACGTCCTCGTCGACGCCGCCGCCTACGTGTACGCCCTCGGGTATTGGCCGTTCTTGGCGCTGGGACTGTGGTTCACGCGGCGGCTGGATCGGACCGCCTTCCGCCGCCTGGCGACGGCGTTGGCGCTGTCGGGCCTGGTCGGCGTGGCGGTGATGACGGCCTTCCCCGTGGCGCCGCCGCGCCTGAGCGGCGCAGGCGACGTCCTCCAGGGGTCGGCGCTCGGGGCCGTCGCTCATCCGGACGCGATCCTGAACCCCTACGCCGCCATGCCGAGCTTCCATGTCGCCTGGTCGTGCCTGGCAGCGGTCGCCATGTCCAGCACCCTCGCCGCTCCACGACGCCGGGTGTTCCTGTGGGCTCAACCCGTCGCGACGTCGCTGGCGGTGGTGATGACGGCGAACCACTGGACCGTGGACGTGGTCGTCGCCGTGCTCCTCGCCTCCGCGACGTGGGCGCTCGCGCTGCCGCTGGTCCAGTGGACGGAGCGAGCGTGCGGAGCTCCCCGACCGATCCGGTGAGGGGCGCCTCAGCTCCCGGCGGGTTGGAACAGCTCGATGAAGTTGCCGGACGGATCCTGGAGCAGCACCTGACTGCCGCCGGGTCCGGTGACGACGGCGTTGCGGAACGTCGCGCCGGCGGCTCGGAGGCGTTCGACTTCGGCGTCGAGGTCGTCGACGACGAGGTGGATGCGGTTCCAGCCGCCGGGGCCGGGCGTCTCGCCGTCCGACATCGGCCGACCTGCAGAGCTCTTCGGTCCGGAGAGCAGGAGCCGGAGACCGCCTCGCGTCACGTCGGCGAACGCCGGCATGGCGTCGGTGCGCACCTCGAAGCCCAGCAGCCGCGTGTAGAAGTCGACCGACGCCTCGACGTCGTCGACGAGGTACCTGACGTTCACCATCTCCCTCGGCTCCGTCATCGTTGCTCCTCCTCAGGTGGTTGTTGCTCGGACGTCAGACGAGGCCTTCGAACTCCGACCCCGGCTCGAACTCCATCAGCTGGTGGACGGCCTCGATGGGCGAGAGCGCCCCCCGCAGGACGGCGTCGACCTTCTTCGTGATCGGCATCGGCACGCCCAGTCGCTTGGCGAGCGCGGCGATGGCGGGCGTGGAGCTGACGCCCTCCGCCACCATGGACATCTCGCCGATGATGTCGTCGAGCGCCCGCCCCTTGCCGAGCTGCTCGCCCACGTGCCGGTTGCGGCTCTGGGGGCTGCTGCAGGTGGCGGTGAGGTCGCCGTTCCCCGTGAGTCCGAGGAAGGTGAGCGGCTGGGCGTCGAGCGCGAGACCGAGGCGAGCGATCTCCGCGAGACCTCGGGTGATCAGCGCCGACTTGGTGTTCCACCCGAAGCCCAGGCCGTCGCCGATCCCCGCGGCGATGGCGATCACGTTCTTGACCGCGCCGCCCACCTCGCAGCCGATGAGGTCGACGTTGGTGAAGACCCGGAACCAGCCCGTCGTGAGGACGTGCTGCAGCACCTCGGCCCGCTCGGGGTCCGGGCAGGCGAGCACCGACGCCGAGGGGTGACCCGCGAGGACCTCCTTGGCGAGGTTCGGTCCGGACAACGCCGACACCCGGGCCGGATCGTGATCGAGGACGTCGAGGATGACCTCGGTCATCCGGAAGCCGGTGTCCAGCTCGATGCCCTTGGTCACGCTGACGACGTCCGCCGCCGGCGGCAGCGCGTCCTTGGTCAGCTCGACGACCGACCGCAGGTAGCTCGACGGCACCGCGAACACCACGACCTCCGCCCCCGCGAGCGCCGCGTCGAGGTCGGTGGTCGCTCGGAGCGCCGGGCACAGGTCGAAGTCGGGGAGGTAGATGGGGTTGCGCTTCGCCCGCACGATCTCCTCGACGACCTCCTCGTCGCGGGCCCACAGGGTGGTGGCATGGTGCTCGGCCAGGAGCGACGCGAGCGTCGTCCCCCACGAGCCTCCCCCGATGACGGCGACCCTGGTCATCGACGACCTCCTCCCGGCGGTGGACGTTATGTGCCGTCAGACGCGCCAGATGTGGCGCATCTCACGACACAGAACCCCAGTGTCACACAGGCCCGAGGACTCGTCCCGTGCACCTCGGGACTTCCTAGGGTGGGCCCGCATGGCTGGACCCGCGAGGAGCACCACCGAGACCGCCTTCCTCGGCGCTGCGCTGGCCGGCATGACCGTGGGCGGTGCGTTCGCGCTGGCCGGGCAGGACACCGCGGCGGACGTGGCGTGGGCCGCCACCACGGTGCTGGGCATCGTGCCCGGGCTGGTCTGGGTGGCCCAGGCCGCCCGCCGCCGCCGGCTCGGCGTCGACGTCATCGCCGTGCTCGCTCAGGTGGGGACGCTGGCGGTCGGCGAACACCTGGCGGGGTCGATCATCACGGTGATGCTCGCCAGCGGGCGGATGCTCGAAGCCAGGGCCGGCGCCCGGGCCGAGCGGGACCTACGGGCGCTCGTCGACCGAGCACCGCGGACCGTCCACCGGTACGAGGACGGCGGGCTGACCCAACCGCCGCTCGAGGACGTCCGGCCGGGCGACCTCCTCCTCGTGCGACCCGGCGAAGTGCTGCCCGTCGACGGGCTCGTCGAGTCCGGACTGGCGGTCATCGACGAATCCGCCCTGACGGGCGAGCCGTTGCCCGTGGAGCACCCCACCGCCGACGCGGTCCGCAGCGGCACCGTGAACGCCGGTGACGCCTTCGACCTACGGACCAGCACCTCTGCCGCAGAGAGCAGCTACGCGGGCGTCGTTCGGCTCGTCGAGCAGGCCCAGGCCTCGAGCGCGCCCTTCGTCCGGCTGGCCGACCGCTTCGCGAGCTGGTTCCTGCTCCTGAGCCTGGGCCTCGCCGCCGTCGCGTGGGCTGTCACCGGCGATCCGGTGCGGGCGGTCGCGGTGCTGGTGGTGGCGACCCCGTGCCCGCTGATCATCGCTGCACCGGTGGCGATCGTCGCCGGGCTCGCCCGATCGGCGCGCCTCGGCGTCATCATCAAGGGCGGTGGGGCACTCGAGCGCCTCGCCACCGCCACGGTGCTGCTCCTCGACAAGACGGGAACCCTCACCGAGGGACGCCCGACGGTCGCCGACGTGATCACGGCCGACGCCACCGGAGCGGACGAGCTGCTCCGGTCTGCCGCGTCACTCGAGCAGGTCTCACCCCACGTGCTGGCCTCCGCCGTCGTTCGTGCGGCCCGAGCCCGGGGCGCCGACCTGACGCGCCCGACCGAGGTCGAGGAGCTCGCGGCGCGCGGCGTCCGTGGGCGGGTCGATGGTCGAGAGGTGGCGGTCGGCAAGGCCGCGTGGATCCTGCCCGAGGGGCCGGCGCCGGCGTGGGTGCGGTCGGTGACGCGGCGTGCCGACCTCGACGGCGCCCTCACCATGTTCGTGGCGCTCGACGGCGAACCGGCCGGTGCCATCGTCCTCGACGATCCGCTGCGTGCCGATGCACCGCGGACCATTCGGGCGCTGCGCCGTAGCGGCATCCGGCGCGTCGAGATGGTCACCGGCGACCGGGCCGACGTGGCGGAAGCGGTGGGAGCGATCATCGGCGTCGACGCGGTCCTGGCCGAGCGCACCCCCGCGGAGAAGGTGGCAGCGGTCACCGACGCGAGCCGGTACGGGTCGACCATCATGGTCGGCGACGGCATCAACGACGCACCGGCGCTCGCCCTCGCCGACGTCGGGGTCGCCATCGGGGCGCGGGGGGCGACCGCCTCGTCGGAGGCGGCCGACGTCGTGCTCACGGTGGATCGGCTCGACCAGCTGGCCGGCGGGATCGCCATCGCCCGCCGCGCCCAGTCGATCGCTGCGCAGAGTGTGATCGCCGGAATGGCCCTGTCGGGCATCGCCATGCTCGCCGCCGCGCTCGGGCTGCTCCCCCCGATCTGGGGTGCGCTCCTGCAGGAGGTCATCGACGTCGCTGTCATCCTCAACGCGCTGCGAGCGCTCCTCCCCGGCCGGGACCACGCACCGACGCTCGACGAGCCCGGCGCCGCGCTCGCCCGCCGATTCAGCGCGGAGCACCAGCAGTTGCGGCCCGAGCTCGACCAGCTCCGGAGCGCGGCCGACAGCATCACGACGAAGCCGCCCGACGAAGCGCTCGCCGAAGTCCGTCGCGTGCACCGGTTCCTCGCCGACGAGCTGCTCCCCCACGAGCTCGCCGAGGATGCGGCGCTGTACCCCGCCGTCGCGGCGACGCTCGGCGGCACGGACCCCACTGCCGCCATGTCTCGCAGCCACGTCGAGATCGCCCACCAGATCCGCCGACTCGGTCGACTCCTCGACCAGCTCCCCGACGCCGGGCCCGACGACGACGACCTCATGGAGATGCGGCGCATCCTCTACGGCCTCCACGCGATCCTTCGTCTCCACTTCGCGCAGGAGGAGCAGAGCTACCTCTCCCTCGCCGGTCCCGAGCCCGAACCCGTGTAGCGGGGACCAGTCCGTCACGGCGCGTGCCACACCACCGGACGCCAGGGTCACACAGGCTCAGTAGTGCGGGTTGTTCGCAACCGGGATCTCGATGCTGATCGGGAAGTTCCCGCCCGAGAGGTAGAAGAGGGTGAAGAGGCGGAGGACCTCGTCGAACGCCCAGTAGAAGTCCTGGACGAGCCCGGGCCCGTTCTCGAGCGCGAGGAACTGCTCGCGGACGGCGACGAACGGCTCCCACCCGTACACGAACACGTCGTCCCAGTAGCCGTCCCGCGGGATCTGCAGCCAGTCGGCGACCTGGTCGCCGAGCATGTACCGGGAGAACGAGCCGAGGATCGGCCTCGTCAGCTGGCCCCCGTCCAGCTCCGCCCCGAGGTCGAGGAGCATCCGAGCCAGCGCGAGGCCTTCCGGCGTGGGCCCGAGCAGCGGGGTGAGCACCTGGGCGGCCTGGTCGTTCGCGTCGGTCCACGTCCGCGGGATGTACTCGTCGCGGATGCCGAGGAGGTGGGCCGTGACCTGCCACGAGTGGAGGAAGGCCTCGGCGTCCCCCGGCGGGAGCGGCACCCTCCACTTGACGAGGTTCTGCATCACCGTGGTCGGGAGGCTGTGCCACGTGACCATCAGGTCGCGCTGGCTGATCGGGACGGCTTCGTCGGCCACGCGACGCCACGCCTCCGAGGTCGGCAGCAGGTTCCGCACGCCGGCATGCGCGAGCCGGGTCTTCACGCACGTCACGATCATCTGGCCGTCGGGCCGGAACGCGTCGTGGGAGCCGACGTCGTAGCCCAGCTTGGCGGTCTTCGCGATCCGGTCCTTCATGTTCGCGCCGCCCTTCGAGTAGTAGACGGCTCGGGCCTCCCGCGGGATCACCGTGCTCATCATCCCGCTGGCGAACCCGTACGACGTCCCCAGGTAGAGCCCTCGCCGCTGGTTGAAGTCGGCCGCGGCGACCAGCTTTCGCGAGTCCGCCCACGCCGGGAGCTGCCGAGCCGATTCGATGAACTCCACGAGATCCGAGGGGAGGCCGTCGGGCAGCTCCTGGCCGTTCGTGATCCAACCACGCAGCCGCTGGTTCACGTCGCCGACGGCACCGCGGTCGAGGAGGGATCGCACCAGCTCGTCGGCCTCGGGGTCCCACACGGCGCCGGGATCGGCGCCCGACCCCGTCTCCGGGATGGATCCCTGCGGCGACCACGTCCACGTGGGGCTCGCCGGGTCCGGCGCCGGCACGCAGGCGGCGAGCGCCCCTGCGCCCAGCACTCCGCCGCCCAGCAGCACGCTGCGCCTCGACACCTGGCCCATCCGGCCTCCCCCCGTTGGGCGGGCTCCCTGTCCCCTGAGCCCGCTATTGGCGTAATGCCAACAGTAGGGGGCGGATCGAGGTCCCGCCAGGGATCGCCGACGCAGCCCCCGTCACGCGGTGGGCGATGCCTCGCGTGCTGCGTCGATCGCAGCGAGCACCTTCTGCGCGGCGTCGCCGATCGCCTCGAGCTGGCCGGGCGTGAGGACGTCGACGAACAGGCGGCGCACCATGGCGACGTGCCCGGGTGCGGCCGCCTCGAGCTCACGGCGACCCTTCCCCGTCACCAGGACGAAGGCGCCACGGCGATCGGAGTCGCACGCCTTCTTCTCGACGAGACCCCGGTCGACCATGCGGCTGACCTGGTGCGAGACACGGCTCTTCTCCCAGCCGAGGATCTCGGACAGCTCGTACGGTCGCAGGCGACCGTCGGGACGATCGGTCAGCGCGACCAGCACGAGGTAGTCGGGATAGGACAGCCCGGCCTCCGAGGCCAGTTGCCGGGCGAGCTCCCCGTCGAGCCGCATCTGCATGAACTGCAGCGACCGCCAGGCCCGCTGCTCGTCGTCGTCGAGCCATCGCACCGTTCCCATGACTCGACCGTATCGGAGGTAGGTGATGTATCCACGAGCTGAGAGGAGATCGTCAGCGCCCGGCGGAGGGCGCAGTGGCCGTGGGCGGCACGGCGCTCCCGGCCACGGCACCCAACCGCTCGAGGTCGCCGATCAAGCCCGCGGTGCGGTCGCGGTGGGCGGGGATGACCAGCGCATAGAGCACGGCGAGGACCTTCGGCGCGCGCACCACTCGGAAGCGCTCGGAGATCCGGGTGCGGCCACCGTCGACCCGTTCGAGAGCGATCGTCCACTCCGAGCTGTCGGGGTACAGCGCGGTCGGGACCGTCCGGAAGACGAGTTCGAACGGCGCTGCCCTCACGACCTCGCAGACGCGCCCCCACCGGAACACGCCGGCCCGGTTCCGACCCCGGAAGCGTGCGCCCGGCACCGCCACCGTCGCTCCCCCGAGCCACTCGGCGCCGACGCACTCGTGGCTCCACTCCCCCACACGGGTGACGTCGCGCACGACGTCCCAGACGGCGTCGATGTCCGCGTCCACCGTCACCGACACGTCGTTCTCCGCCTGCACGCGGCGCGGGGTGCTCCCCGCTGGGCCCCAGCTCGCGGCAGCGTGGCGACGGTACCGGCGCGCGAACCCGTGGAGCAGGATGAACCGCGGGATGGGCGGCACGAGCCCGAGCACCGTGGCTCGGTCGCCCGGGGCCGCCCCGTCGATCAGCCAGTGGCCCTCGAAGCCCAGGTCGGCCATCGACTTCGGATCGAGGTTGTGCTCGTGCTCGAGCGCGTGCCACTCGGCGTCGGTGATGCGCCGGGCGACGATCGGCATGGCCTCGTCCTCCTCGGTCCGCAGGTGCGGGAGCAGGAGTGCTTCGAGGTCGGCGATCGCCTCCACGGTCGACCGCGTGGACGCCTCGGAGGGGTCCGACCCGAGGGCGCTCGCTGCCGACTCCAGCGCGGCCATCGCCGGAGCGATCGCCTGGTGGTCCGCCGACATCCGATCCAGCACCTCCAGCTCGTCCGGGGCGTCGAAGGCCCGGTCGCGTGTGAGCCGGTAGAGCCCGGCGTCCTCGGACTCGTGGTGCGCATGGAGGAACCGCATCAACCAGGACAGGTGGGCGGCGATGGCGCGCCGTTGCGCCACCGTCACACCGTGTTCCTGGGTCAGCGTGTCGCGGGCTCGGGCGAGGTCGCGGCGCAACGCGTCGTGGACGATGCGCATCATCGTGGTGTCGGCCGGCGTGTCGACGGTGGTGGTGGCCATGCTGCCTCCCGGCGGTCAGGAACGCGGGATGGTGCGCTCCAGTGTCGTGGTGATCCAGGTCTCGTACTGCTCGGGCGTCCACCCGGACTCGTCGACGAGCAGCAGGTAGAGCTCCGGGCTCGTCAGCGCCCAGGCCCCGTCGCGTTCGGCGTCCGTCGGAGCCCGTCCCACGATCAGCTCGAGGGCGCTGGCGATGTCCACCCGCTGACGTTCGCGTGTGGCGGCCAGCATCGCGGCGATCTCGTCGTCCGTCGGGGCGGCCTGGCGAAGGAGCTTGGCGACGGCTGCGGTGCGGAGCTGGACGGCCGTCAGCAGGCGGGCCGCCGCCCGGATGCGGTCGGCACGACGTCCTCGTCCCATGACCAGGAAGTCGGCGCGCCCGGCCAACGGAACGGGCTCGTCGTCGCCCACGACGGCATGATCGGCGACGGCCCGGAGCAGCCCTCGCTTCGACGAGAAGTGCGAGTACACGGTCTCGATGGCGACGCCGGCCCCGGCGGCCACCTCGCGCATCCCGGTCCCGGCCCAGCCCTGCGTGAGGAACAGCTGGTGCGCCACCTCGACCACCGCACGCCTCGTCGCAGCCGCCTGCTGCTGCCGGAGCTCCGAGCGGTAGCGGCGAGTTCCCGCGCTGTCGGTCTCGGGCGTTCCCACGCGGGCCATGAGGTCAACATAGAACTGGTCATGATTCGATACAAGCGCGTTCTTCCCATTTTGGAGCGCGCCGACCGCTCGGCGGTGCGCGACGATGTCGCGCTTCCCAAGGAGGTCGGAACCAGATGGCGAACTTCGGCGATTGGCAGCTCTCGATCTACCTCGCGGGTCTGACCGGCGAGCAGCCGCTGTTCCCGATGACGTTCGCGGACCTCGCCCGTGAGGCAGAGCGGGCCATGTCGCCCCAGATGTGGTCCTACGTCGCAGGCGGCGCCGGCGACGAGTTCACCCAGGATGCCAACGCCGCCGCCTTCCAGCGCTGGGGGCTGATGCCCAGGGTCCTGGCGGGAGCGGCCCAGCGGGACCTCAGCGTCGAGCTCTTCGGACAACGGCTCGACTCACCGTTGCTGCTGGCACCCGTCGGCGTCATCGCCCTCTGCGACCCCGACGGCCACGGTGACCTGGTCACCGCCCGAGCGGCGAAGGCCACGGGCGTGCCGATGATCGCGTCGACGCTGATGGAGGACCCGCTCGAGGACGTCGCCGCCGCGCTGGACGGCAGCCCAGGGTGGTTCCAGCTCTACCCGCCGAACGACCGCGAGCTCACGGAGAGCTTCGTCCACCGAGCGGAGGCCGCCGGCTTCAGCGCGATCGTGGTCACGCTCGACACCCTCACGCTGGGATGGCGCCCAAGGGACCTCACGATCGCCAGCTTCCCGCAGCTCAAGGGGCTGTGCCTCGCCAACTACTTCTCCGATCCGATCTTCCGGGCGAAGCTGGCCGCGCCCCCCGAGGAGGACCTCCAGGCGGCGACGGGCCTGTGGGCGATGAGCTTCGGCAACCCGCACCTGTCGTGGGACGACCTCGGGTGGCTCCGCTCGCTGACCGACCTGCCGTTGCTGCTCAAGGGCATCTGCCACCCTGACGACGCGCGGCGCGCCCTCGATGCCGGCGTCGATGGGATCTACTGCTCGAACCACGGCGGACGCCAGGCCAACGGCGGCCTGCCGGCGCTCGACTGCCTGCCCGACGTGGTCGCCGCCGCGGGGGACGCGCCGGTCATCTTCGACTCGGGCATCCGCACCGGATCCGACGTCGTCAAGGCCCTCGCCCTCGGCGCACGGGCCGTCGGCATCGGCCGGCCCTACGCCTACGGCATGGCCATCGGCGGGCAGGCCGGCGTCGAGCACGTCGTCGCCTGCCTCCGCGCCGAGACCGACCTCACCATGGCGATCGACGGCTACCCCACCATCGCGAGCCTCACCCCCGACACCCTGCGCCGCGTGGCCCGCTGACGAGCCTCCGGCGACGACTCAGCAGCGACGAGTCAGCGACGGCCGAACTTCAGGTAGGCGAGCGGCCCCACGGGCTGCACGAAGCACCCGAGCGCCCAGGCCACCTTCGAGCCGCGCACCTGCGCCGCCGGGCGGCGAGACAGGTCGCGCAGCGCCGTGGCGGTGAGGGCGAGCTCGGCGACCGACGCCACCACGATCGCCACCTGCTGCCCCGTGCCCAGTTCGCTCCAGCGGCGTCGGCGTGCCATGGCCAGACCCTACCCAGGCGGTCGCGGTCAGGAGGGCGGCATCGCGTCGACGACCCGGTCGGCGACGACCTCGATGCCCTCGGCGCGCAGCCGGCGCGCCTGCTCACCGGGCTTGTGCACCGCCAGCCGCCCGTCGGCCCGCACCACCCGCCACCACGGCAGATCGGCGCCGTGCTCCGCGAGGAAGGCCCCCACGGCGCGGGCGGCCCCTCGACGACCGGCGCGGCGGGCCACCTCGCCGTAGGACACCACCTCGCCCGGCGCGAGATCCGCCACGACGCCCCGGAACCTGTCGTGCAGCTCGGTCACCGGTCGCTCCCGTCAACGCCGCCACCCTCGGGGATCCAGCGCCCGGAGTCCCGCCACTCGACGGCGGCGGGGAAGCCCTCCGTGGCGGCGAGCTGCTGGAACCACCGCCCCTCGGGGGAATGGCGGGTGATCCCGTCGAACAGCGTGGCGAGGATCTGCGTGCCGTGGAGGCCCATGTTGTCGAACGCCTGGTTGATCATCAGCTTCTGCATGACGAGCTGGTTGATCGGCACCCCGGCGATCCGGTCGACCAGCTCCGCCACCCGGCCGTCGAGCGCTCCGGCGGGGACGGCCTCGAGGACGAGACCCCAGTCCGCCGCCTGACGCCCGTCGATGGTGTCGCCCGTGAGCAGCATGCGCTTCGCCCGCTCCGCTCCGAGCCGGTACACCCACATCGCCGTCGTCGGGCACCCCCATACGCGGGCCGGCATGTACCCGATGCGGGCATCCTCGGCCATCACCACAAGATCGCAGCACAGCGCGATGTCGCTGCCGCCGGCGACGGCGTGGCCCTGCACGGCGCAGACCGTCGGCTTGAGCGACCGGAAGAGGCTCGTGAAGTCGTCGGTGTTGCGCTTCATCGCCGTGAAGTCCTTGATCGGGTCCCACACCTCGCCCTGCGTGCCGACGCCGCCTTCCGCGAACTCCTTGAGATCGTACCCGGCGCAGAAGGACCGCCCGGCGCCCCGCAGCACGATCACGTGGACCCCGCGGTCGTCGTTGGCCCGCTCGACGGCGGCCCTGATCTCACCCGGCATGTGCCGGTCGATGGCGTTCAGCCGTTCGGGCCGGTTCAGCGTGATGGTGGCGGTGCGGCCCTCCACCTCGTAGAGGATCGACCGGTACTCGCCGGACCGGTCGGGTTCGGATCGGATGCTGCCGTCGGTCATGACGACACTCAACACCAGATCGGCGCCCGGTCGCCGCGGTGATCCGCGATCCGGCCGCCGGTAGGGTCGCCGGCATGCCCGTCGTGAAGATCAACGCCATCTCGGTTCCCGCCCCCGCCCGCGAGGAGCTCGAGCGCCGCTTCGCCGCCCGAGCGGGCACCGTCGACGGCGCGCCCGGGTTCCTCGGGTTCCAGCTGCTGCGTCCCGTGGCCGGCGACGACCGCTACTTCGTCGTGACGCAGTGGGAGGACGAGGAGAGCTTCGCCGCGTGGCGTGACGGCGACGCCCGGGCCGCCCACGCCGGCGAGCAGTCCAAGCCGGTGGCCAGCGGTGCCGACCTGCTCGAGTTCGAGGTCGTGCTCGACGTCCGCCCCACCTCCGGCTGAGGCCTCAGGGACGCGTGGCGGTCACGAGCCACGCGGCGGACCCGAGGAACACCCCGTCGGGGGTCGCGTGCGGTGCGATCGCCTCACGCACCGAGTCCCACACCTGCTCCAGTGTGTCCTGGTCGACATCGGCCAGCAGCGTGTCGGCCATCCCGCTGCGTTGGAAGAACCCGAGCGCGTCGTCGGGACCGTCGCCGACCCATTCGAGCTCGTCGACCTCCTCGATCCCGACGTCGATGAAGCCCGCTGCCTCCAGGTGCCGGCGCACCCGATCGGCATCGGCGAACGCGAAGGGACCGGGAGCGCCGGCCGCGGTCGGGGGCATCGGGACGTGCTGCAACGCAGCGGCCAGCGGCACCGTCATCCAGTCGTTGAGCAGGAGGTCCCGCCAACACGCGAACGCGAGTCGGCCACCGGGCCGCAGCGCCGCGGCGAGGTTGGTGAGCGCCGCGGTGGGGTCGTCGAAGAACATGACGCCGAACCTGCTCACGATGCCGTCGAACACCGGGTCGAAGTGGTGCGTCTGGGCGTCGGCCTCGAGGAAGGTCAGCCCGTCGAGCCCCGCGGCGGACGCCCGCTCCCGGGCCCGGGCGAGCATGGGCGTCGAGATGTCGACGCCGACGACGCCGCCGTTCGGTGCGACGACGGAGGCCAGCGCGAGGCTCACGGCGCCGTTGCCGCACCCGACGTCGAGGAGCTGCTCACCGGGCGAGGTGGCGATCGCCCGGACGAGGTGATCCGTGTAGGGAGCGAGGGTTCGGTCGTACCGCTCCTGCTCCGAAGCCCAGTGCTCGCCGCCCTTGCCGGACCAGCGCTCGATCTGCTCCTCGTTGGCCACCACGGCCCTCCTGTGTCTCAGCGGGTGCGGTGCTCGATGCGCTTCCCGGACTGGAAGAACGCCTGACCCTCGTCGAGGGCGTCCATCGAGGTGCCGAGCTGCAGGAAGAGGTTGCCCAGGTCGGTCGCCTGCGAGATCGGCAGGTCCTTGGCCGCCCACAGCGTGCGCAGCGTCGCCTGCACCGCGAGAGGCGGCTGGGAGGCGATGGTCCGCGCGAGCTCGAACGCCGAGGTCGCGAGCTCCGCCGCCGGGACGACCTCGCTCACCAGGCCGAGCCGCAGCGCGGTCTCGGCGCCGACCCGCTCGTGCGCCCCGGTGAGCGCGAGGCGCAGGACGTCGCCGAACGGCATGCGGCGCAGCAGGAGGATCGGCTCGAACGCCGCGACCATCCCGTAGGTCACGTGGGGATCGAAGAAGGTGGCGTGGTCGGCGGCCAGCACGATGTCCGCCTCACCCAGGAGGTAGAACGCGCCGCCGCAGGCCATGCCGTTCACGGCGGCGATCACCGGCTTCCACAAGCCCTGGGACTTCGGGCCGAGCAGCGTGCCGGGATCCTCGTAGGTCAGTGGATCGAAGCCGAACTCGACGTCGGTCCGGTCGAGCCCGGTGCAGAACGCCTTGTCGCCGCTCGCGGTGAGGACCACGGCCCGCACGTCGTCGTCGAGGCGGCACGCCTGCCACACCGACGCCACCTCTCGGGTCATCACCCGGTTGAACGAGTTGTAGACCTCGGGCCGGTCGAGCGTCACGACGGCGACTCCGTCCTCGACGGACACCGTGAGGGTGGTCAGGTCCAGATCCGCGACACGTGGGTTCGACACGTCGACGGACACTACGACACCCGTCAGGCGCTCAGACCCAGATCGCCACCCGGCGGCCATCACCCTGCTCCGGAGGATCGGGCAACGTCCGCGCCGCACCGGTAGCGATCCGCCGGGCCGACCAGGCCACCACCGCGGCGTCGACGACGTCGTCCGCGACCACGCTCGTCAGCGCCGGCAGCACGTCGGGCAGCTCGATCCCCGCCGCGGCGAGGAGACGCCGGCGGCGCTGAAGCCCGTTCCACGACTTCTTGGACCACTGCAGGTGCTCGCCGGCGAGCTCGCAGAACGACACCTCGGGGTGGACCTCGTGCACGCGACGGTCCTCGGCGGCGACCTCCGCGGCCTCGACGATCTTCGGGACGAGCGCCCACGCCTGCCTCGACATCAGCGGCACGCCGAGCCGCCGCAGCGCCTCGTTGGCGTCGGCGTACAGCCCCACGGCGATGGCCTCGGCGGGCGGTGCGGCGAACACACTCGACCGCCTGGGCCCGACGAAGGCACGGGCCTCGACGTCGGCCTGCCGGACTCCGTCGGGCACGTGGCCGATCGGGATGTCGACGCCGATCGCTGCGACGGGCGCCGCCCAACGGACCAGGTCGCGGAGGCTTCCGGTCTCCGCGCCGACGTAGCCGAACTCGTCCACGACGATGCCGATCCACCCGTGCCGGCCGGCCGCGTCGACGCCTAGCACCCGGCCGGTTCCCACGGCCGTGCGCCCGGGCGTCACCCGCCCGCCAGGCGGGCGATGCTGCGCTTCGGCGCCGTGAGGCGGAACGAGGCGTCGAGCAGCTCGGCCACCTCGGTCCAGTCGGTGGAGTCGTCGAGGTCGACACCGATCCAGCCGTAGGGACCCAGGTAGGCCGGGAGGAAGGTGCGTGGATCCTCCTCCAGCGCCCGACGGTCCTCGGGATCCGGGAGCACGACGATCGAGTGAGGATGCTGCTCCCAGTCGCCGTCGCACCGGACCGACGCGCCGTAGTAGGCGAACACCTTCTTGGTGAAGAAGGCGGGACGACCGTGGGACACCTTCTCGTCGACGTCCGGCAGGGCGCCCGCCAGCGCCCTCACACGGGCGAGGAAGGGGTCGTCGTCGTCGAACATCTGAGGGTGGGCCATGGTCGCTCCGAGGTCGCGGCACGGCCGAGAGTAGGGCCCGCACGGTGCGTGCG
>JAEZFI010000061.1 GCA_023437745.1 Actinomycetes bacterium | reverse complement strand
GGCACGCACGGTGCGGGTCGACGTGTCGACGCGACCCGCGCGCCCGGTCGGCGGCGACGACGTCACCGTGCGGATCCGGATCCGGGGGTGCGAGCCGGGGCCCGTGCAGGCCGAGGTCTACCTCCTCTCCGACGACGGGCTCAGCCAGAACCCGGTGCGCATGGCCGACGCCGCGGCGGTGACCTCGCTCTGGTTCCGCTCGAACGCCCGCATCCAGCTGCCCGCCGCCGCCGACGGCTGGTACGGGGTGAGGGTGATCTGCGGCAACTTCCGGCCGCCCCGCGGCCCGCTGCCCAACACGACGTTCGCCGTCGGGGCCGACGCCCAGCGCACCTGGCGACTCTCGGCCGCAGCGGTCCCGCAGGGCGGATCGCTCCGCGTGGAGGGCACGAGCTGCCGGGGCCCTCGCGCCGAGCTCCAGATCCGCGAACCCGGGCTCGTCGAAGCCGGCTTCCAGTCGTCGGCGCAGTACGTCCCCGATGCGGCGGGCAACTGGTCGGGTGACGTGACGTTCCCCGCCGCGCTGCCGCTGGGACCGATCGAGGTGCGCGCCCGCTGCGTGGTGACGAACGGTGAGGGCGACGAGGGCTACGTGCCCTACCTCGGGCTGACGACCGTCACGGTCCTGCGCGCCGAGACGACGACCGGCGGCTGAGCCGGCTCCTCGACGACTCGGGGCAGCCGCGGCCCGAACCCGCACACCACCTCGTAGGCGATCGTGCCGAGCCGGGCCGCCCACTCGTCGGCCAGGATCCGCTCCGAGCCCTGCGCTCCGAGCAGCACGACCTCGTCACCCACCGCGACCGGGTGGTCACCGCAGTCCACCATGATCTGGTCCATCGTGATCGACCCCACGATGTCGTGCCGTCGTCCCCCGAGCAGCACCTGTCCACCCGTCTCGCCGAGCCGCCGGGACACGCCGTCGGCGTACCCGATGGGCACGGTGGCGACCGTCGTGTCCCGCTCGAACGTGGCACGCAGCCCGTAGGAGATCGACTCGCCGGCGCGGACCCGCTTCACGAACGACACTTCGGCGCACACCGTCATCGCCGGACGGAGGTCGAGCCCGTCCGCCAGCCCCGGGGCCGGCGCGACCCCGTAGATGGCGACGCCGCAGCGCACCATGTCGAGCCGGGTCGCGGGGTGCACCAGCGCCGCCGCCGAGTTCGCCACGTGGAGCATCTCGGGCCGGATGCCCGCCTCTCGCACCTCCCCCACGGCCCGACCGAGCGCGTCGAGCTGGTCGGCGGTCTCGAGCCGCTCGGGCTCGTCCGCCACTGCGAGGTGCGTCCACATGCCCTCGAGCACGAGCGTCGGCGAGTCGGCCACCCGCCGGGCCAGATCGACCACGTCCGCAGGGTCGGCGCCCACCCGGTTCATCCCGGTGTTGACCTTCAGGTGCACGGGCCACGGGCGGTGGCCGCGCCGGGCGACGCGCGCCGCGGCCTCGACGCCGGCGACGGTGTAGAGCGTCGGCGTGAGCCAACCGCCCTGCGCGTCCTCCATGGCCTCGGCGGGCGGCTCCGAGAGGAGGAGGATCGGTACGTCGATGCCGGCGGAGCGCAGCGCCAGCCCCTCGTCCACGACGGCCACGCCGAGCCATCGGGCGCCGCCCTCGATGGCGGCACGCGCGGCCGAGATCGCCCCGTGGCCGTAGGCGTCGGCCTTCACGACCGCGCACATCACGGAGGGCTGCACGAGCGCCGAGAGCGTCGCCACGTTGTGCCGGATCGCCTCGACGTCGATGTGCACCCGTGCCGGGCGGGACGTGGCAGCGACCATCCCGACAGGCTAGAGGCGCCACCCGCCCCGACCCGTGTCGAGCACCTGGGAGAGGAGGTCGGGGAGGTCGCTCGCCACCAGGCCGATCCGACGGCCGAGGCGCGCCGCACGACCGTGGGCGTGCGCGGCGAGCGCCGCGGCGTCGAGCGGGCTGAGCCCACCGGCGAGCAGCGCGCCGACCATCCCGGCGAGCACGTCACCCGTGCCCGCGGTGGCGAGGCGGGCGTCCCCGCTCGTGACGAACCGGACCTCGCCGGTCGGACCGGCCACCACCGTCGTCCGCCCCTTCGTCAGCACGGTCACGCCGAGCCGGCCCGCCAGCTCGCGGGCGTCGGCGATGCGGTCCTCGCCGAGCTCGCGGCCGAGGAGCGTGCGCAGCTCGCCGTCGTGCGGCGTCAGGACGACCCGGTGCCCGTCCACCACCGAGCCACCCCACTGCGCCAGCGCCCAGAGCCCGTCGCCGTCGACGACGATCGGCCCCCGAGGTGCCCCGAGCAGCCGGCCGACCTCCGATCGCACGCTGTCGTCGCGCCCCAGACCGGGCCCGACGACGAGCGCCCGGATGCGGTCGAGGTCCTCGAGCACCGGGCCCGCCCACCCGGCTGCGGGGAGCGGCGCGCCGACCGCCTCCACCGGGTCGGCCGGATGGCGTTCCGCCCCGGGGACGCTGAGTCGCACGTAGCCGGACCCGGCACGGAAGGCCCCGCGGGCGGCGAGCGTGGGTGCGCCCGTCATGTCGGGGGAGCCACCGATCACCCACACGGACGCGTGGTACTTGTGCGCGTCGGCCGGGCGCAGCGGCCAGGCGTCGAGATCACGGTCCTCGACGAGGGTCATCGTGCGTCGGGCGGTGTCGAGCCCGATGTCCGCCACCTCGATGCGACCGGCCAGCTCCCGGCCCTCCCGGAGCAGGAGGCCCGGCTTCAGCGCGGCGAACGTCACCGTGCGATCGGCGCGCATGGCGCTCCCCAGCACCCGCCCGGTCAGGCCGTGCACGCCGGAGGGGATGTCGACCGCCAGGACCCGGGCGCCCCCGGGATCGGGCGCCGTGTAGGGACGGCTGAGCCCCGTGCCGTACGCCGCGTCGATCACCAGGTCCGCCGGGGGGAGCGAGCCCGAGGTGCCGGCCTCGACGACGATGACGTGCGCGCCTCGCCGGGCGAGGCGCACGCCCGCCACCCGCCCGTCGGCACCGTTGTTGCCCGGCCCGGCCACCACCACGACCCGCCGGCCGTAGGTGCCGCCGAGCAGACCGAGCGCGGCCCGGGCGACGGCACCCCCGGCGCGTTCCACGAGGATCTCGACCGGCTCGGGTGCCGCCGCGTCGATGGCGGCCATCTCCTCGGGTGTGACGACGTCGAGCACCGGCGAAGTCTGACACCTGCCCGCGTTCTCGGCGCGGGTTGTCCCGCCCCGCGAGACACTTCGCGCCGAGAAGCAGGGTCGGGGTTCGGGGGTCCGGGGTCGCGGGGCCGGGGCGGGCCGGGCCGGGTCAGCTCGCGATCGCGATGACCACGGCGCCGGCGGTCGTCGCGGTGTGGGTCAGGCTCAGGTGCCACTCCCCCACGACGCCCGCAGCGCCCGCCAAGGACCCACCGACCCGCAGCGCCGGCGCGCCGTCGCCCCGCCCGACCTCGATGTCGGTCAGCGAGCCCCCGAAGATCCCGAGGCCGAGCGCCTTGAGCGTCGCCTCCTTGGCCGCCCAGCGGGCCGCGGCGTGCATCGCCGGGTCGTGCTGCCCCGCGCAGTACTCCCACTCCGCCGGGGTGAAGACCCGCTCGGCGAAGCGAGGTGTCCGCTCGAGGGCCGACCGGACGCGGTCGACGTCCACCAGGTCCATGCCCACGCCCAGCACCGCCCCGGCCGGCCGACCGGCCCGGGACCCCGTCCCCGCCCGCGCTCCGCCACGTCGAGGGT
>JAEZFI010000101.1 GCA_023437745.1 Actinomycetes bacterium | reverse complement strand
GCTGCTGTTCGTCATGGTCGACGGCTGGGCGATGATCGCCCACGCACTCGTCGCCAACTACCACTAGGAGGCGGCTCGTGATCCTCGGCATGAGCGACACCGACATCGTCGAGATGGGCACCGACGCGCTGATCCTCGCTGCGAAGTTGGGCGCGCCGATGCTCCTCACCACGCTGGCCATCGGTCTGATCGTGGGCATGCTCCAGTCGGCCACCCAGCTGCAGGAGCCGACCATCGCCTTCGTCCCCAAGTTCATGGGGGTGGGCGCCGTCCTCCTCCTGTCGGCGAACTGGATGCTCGCCACGGTCGTCGACTACACGCACGGGCTCTTCGAGATGATCCCGCGCATGCTCTCATGAGCTGCCGGGCACCGAAACGCCTGTTCTCGGGGTCGAGCGCGTCGGTTTCCGATGCGCTGGACCCCGAGAACGGAGGGTTGCCGGCGTGAGCGTCAGCTTCGACCCGGCGTTCTTCGTCGCGTTCCTGCTCTCGACGACGCGGTTCGCGGCCTGGCTGTCGATCAGCCCTCCGTTCGCGGGCATCGTGCCGGCGAAGGTGCGTGCCGGGCTGGCCGTCGCGCTCGGGCTCGCGGTGACCCCGCAGCTCGCCGCGAACCCCGAGCTGCCGACGACGGCGCTGCCGCTGGCCGCCGCGGTGCTGTTCCAGGCCGCCGTCGGTCTGGCCCTGGGGTTCCTCGTCTACGTGATCTTCCAGGCGGTCAGCGCCGCCGGCTCGTCCATCGACATGTTCGCCGGGCTCACCGCGTCGATGCTCTACGACCCGACGACGCGATCGGCGGCCTCGCCCGTCGGGCGCCTCTACCAGATGCTGGGGATGGTGGTGCTGTTCCTCAGCGGCGGCCACCTCCTGCTGATCAGCGGACTGGTCCGGTCGTTCGACGCGGCGCCGGTGTCCGGCTTTCGGTTCGACCGCATGGCCGAGCTCGCCACCGAGGGGGTGGGGTCGTTCCTCCTCGCCACCGTGCAGATCGCCGCGCCGCTGCTCGGCGCGCTGTTCGTCACCGAGCTGCTCCTGGGCCTCGCCAGCCGGGCGGCGCCGCAGCTCAACATCATGGTGGTGGGCTTCGGCGTGAAGTCGATCGTGCTCGTGATGCTGGCGTCCGCGGCCTTCCCACTGGTCGTCCTGGCGATCCCCGACCTCACGTCGCGATCGCTCGAGCTGATGTGGGCACTGGTGCGCTGACGTGGCGGCCGGCAAGCACGACAAGACCGAGGCGCCGACACCGAAGCGCAAGAAGGAGGCCCGCAAGGAGGGACGCGTCGTCCGCTCCCAGGACCTCGTCACCTGGGTGTCGGTCCTCGTCGCCACGATGGTCGTGCCGGGCCTGATCCGAGGCATGACGTCGTCGGTGCGCGAGCTGCTGCGCTCGGCGGCCGCGATGGCCGAGCGTCCCGACGCGGCGTCGCTGCCCGGCGAGGTCGGCCACGCCATGCAGTCGGCGTTCATGGCGATCCTGCCGATGGTGGCCGTGATGGGCCTCATCGGCCTGGTCGCCAACCTGGGTCAGGTCGGGTTCCTGTTCAGCCCCGGAGTCCTCAAGCCCAAGATGTCGCGCCTCAACCCGAAGGAGGGCCTGAAGCGGATGTTCTCCGTGAAGGGCCTCTGGCAGGCGCTCACGGCGATGGCGAAGCTGACGGTGATCGGCGCCGTCGTGTGGGTGATGTCCGCCGGGGTGGCCGATCGGGTGATCGGCGATCGCACACGATCCCCGGCCGACGCCGTGGTCCAGATCGCGCAGGTGTCGGTCATGCTCGTGCAGGTCGTGGCCGCGGTCTGCGTGCTGATCGGCGTCGCCGACTACGCGGTGAAGCGCCGGGACCTCGCGCGCGAGCTGAAGATGACGAAGCACGAGATCCGCCAGGAGTACAAGGAGTCCGACGGCGATCCGCACATGAAGTCGCGCATGAGGTCCCAGCGGCTCGCGATGTCCCGCAACCGGATGCTCGGCGCCGTGGCGACCGCCGACGTGGTGATCACCAACCCCACGCACTTCGCCGTGGCCCTGAGCTACGAGCGGTCGAAGGGCGCCCCGAAGGTGGTGGCGCGCGGCGCCGACGCCCTCGCCGCGAAGATCCGTGAGGAGGCCAAGTCGGCCGGCGTGCCGTGCGTGGAGTCGAAGCTCCTCGCCCGCACGCTCTACCGGGTGACCAGGCCGGGGGAGGAGATCCCCTCGGAGCTCTACCAGGCCGTGGCCACCGTGCTGGCGTTCCTCCACCGGGTCTCGGACGGGCAGGGTGCGGTCCGCCGGTCCGTGGGCGCCGTCTACGGGCTGGACGTGGTGGACACCTGGACGCCGAGCGGCGGTGTGCTCGAGCGGGTGTCGCCCGCCCAGCGCCGCCGTGCGGCCCGCCGGCTCGCAGGACGTCCCGGGCTCGCCGGCGGGTAGTGTCCGCACGCCCTCTCGGTGTCGGGGCGGGTCGACGAGGAGGATCAGCGGTGGCAGTAGGGCTCGCAGCGTTGCTCGACGACGTCGCCGCGCTCGCGAAGCTGGCCGCCGCGTCGATCGACGACATCGGGGCCGCCGCAGGCAAGGCGTCGGTGAAGGCGGCGGGCGTCGTCGTGGACGACGCCGCCGTGACCCCGGGCTACGTGCAGGGGCTGGCCGCCGAGCGCGAGCTGCCGATCATCCGGCGCATCGCCACCGGCTCGGTCCGCAACAAGCTGCTCTTCATCCTCCCGGTGGCGATCCTGCTCAGCGCCATCGCCCCGAAGGTGGTCGAGGTCATCCTCATGTGCGGTGGCGCCTACCTCGCCTACGAGGGCGTCCACAAGATCTGGCACAAGCTGCGCCACGACGACCACGCCCAGGACGTGCCGGCGGTGCTCCAGGGTGAGGACGCGGAGGAGGCGACCGTGTCGGGCGCCATCCGCACGGACTTCATCCTCTCCGCCGAGATCATGGTGATCGCCCTCAAGGAGGTGATCGACGAGCCGCTGCTGCGCCGGGCGATCGTGCTCGCCCTGGTCGGCATCGTCATCACCGCCGTCGTCTACGGCGCCGTCGCGCTGATCGTGAAGATGGACGACGTGGGCCTGCGTCTCGCCGAGCAGAGCTCCCCGAGCCGGCAGCGCCTCGGACGGGGGTTGGTCTCGGCGATGCCGAAGCTCCTGGCCGGGCTCTCGGTCGTCGGGACCGCGGCGATGCTGTGGGTCGGCGGCCACATCCTGCTGGTCGGGGCCGACGAGCTCGGCTGGCACGGGCCCTACGACCTGGTGCACCACCTCGAGGAGCCGTTCCACGACGTCGCCGGCGTCGGCGGGGTGCTCGGGTGGCTCGTCAACACCGGGCTGTCGGCGGTCACGGGGTTGATCGTGGGCGGGATCGTCGTGGCGGTCGTCAGCGCGCTCCCGAAGCGTGGCGGGGAGCCCTCCGCCGCGCACTGACCGGTCTGCCCCTCGGCCCGGCATGGGCCGAACGACTCATCTCCGTCGCCCAGCTGCCGACGGGAGTGCGGTAGTGGCAGGTGCAGGAGCGACGATGAGGGTCTCGAGGTGACAACACGCCGGAAGTACGGCGCGGGGGTGTTCCCACTCGCGGTCGTCGCCGTGGTGGCCATGATGGTCATCCCGCTGCCGACGATGGTCCTCGACGTCCTGCTCGCGTTCAACATCGCCCTGGCAGTGCTGCTGCTCCTGTCGTCCCTCAACGCCAAGCGGGCGCTCGACCTGGCGGCGTTCCCGTCGCTGCTCCTGATCGCGACGCTGTTCCGGCTCGCCCTGAACGTCAGCTCGTCCCGCCTGATCCTCGCCCAGGGCGATGCGGGCGAGGTGATCGAGGCCTTCGGCAAGTTCGTGATCAGCGGCTCGTTGATCGTCGGCCTGGTGGTCTTCCTGATCCTGGTCGTCATCCAGTTCGTCGTGATCACCCAGGGCGCCACCCGCGTGGCCGAGGTCGCCGCCCGGTTCACCCTGGACGCGATGCCCGGCAAGCAGATGGCCATCGACGCCGACCTGAACGCCGGGGTGATCGACGACGACGAGGCGCGGCGGCGCCGGATGGACGTGGCCGCCGAAGCCGACTTCTACGGTGCGATGGACGGCGCCTCGAAGTTCGTGAAGGGCGACGCGATCGCGGCCGTGATCATCACCGCCGTCAACCTCATCGGCGGGCTGCTGATCGGCGTCGTGCAGCGCGGCCAGCCGATCGGCGAGGCGGTCGAGACGTACAGCCTCCTGACCGTCGGCGACGGCCTCGTCTCGCAGATCCCCGCGTTGCTCGTGTCGATCGCGTCTGGCCTCATCATCACCCGGGCCGCCGGCAACGACGACCTGGGCAGCGACATCGGTGCGCAGTTCGCCCGCCAGCACAAGGCGATCCAGACCGGCGGCATCGCCATGCTCGGCCTCGGTCTCGTGCCCGGGCTCCCGAAGGTGCCGTTCTTCGCCGTCGGCATCGCGGCGATCCTCCTCGGCCGCCGCCTGGCTGCCGCCGACAGCGCCGACCTGGCGCTCCCCGTCGCGGCGGACGAGCCCCCGCCCCTGGACCCGGACGCGCCGCTCGAGATCTCGCGCTCCATGCGGGTGGAGCCCCTCAGCCTGGAGCTCGCCATGGACCTCGTCGACCTGGTCGACCCCGGTGCCGACGGCGACCTCCTCGACCGCGTGAAGGCGCTGCGCCGGAAGATGGCGACCGAGCTCGGGGTGGTGATCCCGCCCGTCCGGACCCGTGACAACGCCGAGCTGGAGCTCGGCTCGTACGTGGTCAAGGTGCACGGCGTCGCCGTCGCCTCCGGCATGGCGCCGGCCGGCCAGGTCCTCGTCATCTCCGACGACCTCGCCCAGCTGCCCGGCATCGAGGTCGCCGAGCCGGTCTTCGGGCTCCCGGCGAAGTGGATGCCGATGGAGCACCGGGCCGTGGCCGAGGCCGTCGGCGGCACGGTGGTCGACCGCGCGTCCGTGATCACCACGCACCTGGCCGAGATCGCTCGCCGCCACGCGCCGGACCTGCTCAGCCGTCAGGACGTCAAGCTCCTCGTGGACCTCGTCCGCGAGCACGATCCCGCCGTCGTCGACGACCTCACCGCACAGGGCGTCGGCATGGCCGAGGTGCAGAGCGTGCTGCAGGCGCTGCTCGCCGAGCAGGTCCCGGTCCGGGACCTCGCCCGCATCCTCGAGGTGATCAGCGAGCGGTCCCGCACCACCCGCGACACCGAGTCCCTGGTCGAGGCCGCCCGCCTGGCGCTCGCGGCGTCGATCTGCGCCGGTCGGTCGATCGGTGGGCACCTCTCCGTCGTCACGTTCGACCCCCTCGTGGAGCAGAGCCTCGTCGCCTCGGTGATGCGGACCGAGGCCGGCTCCCAGCTCGCGCTCGATCCCGAGACCGCTCAGCGGCTCGCCACCGCCGTCAGCCGCAAGGTGCGGGCAGCGGAGGAGCAGGGTGTCGAGCCCGTCGTGGTGTGCGCCCCGGGTCTCCGGGTGGCGCTCCGCGGCTTCCTCGGGCGGCGCCTGCCGCACGTGCCGGTGATGTCCTACGACGAGCTCGCGGACCACGTGACCGTCGACGACCTCGGGATGGTGAGTCTTGAACCGACAGCTTCGATATGAGGGCTCGCGCCTGGACGAGGTCCTGGCGCGCATCCGTGAGGACCACGGGGACGACGCCAACATCGTCGCGGCCGAGCAGGTGCGCGCCGGTGGGATCGCCGGGTTCTTCGCGAAGGAGCACTACGAGGTGACCGTGGTCCCCGCCGACCCCGACGCCACCCCCGAGCCCGAGCCCGAGCCCGAGCCCGCCGTCCCCACCGGTTCTGTTCCAGCCACAGCAGCGCCAGCGCTGTCCTCCCTGGAACAGAACGAGCCGGAGGAGCCGATCGGGCCGGTGCCCGGCACCCGCTTCGCCGACATGCTGGCCGAGCTCATCGAGGACGACGTCGAGCGCACCGACACCCTCGAGCTGAGCAGCCGCCCCGACCTGACTTCCGCCACCCCGCACGGCGAGCCCCGCCCGCGTGGGCTGCGGCCCCCGGCGACCCCGACGATGCCGACGACCCCGGCCCCCGCCGCACCGGCGACCGCGCACGACCGGCCCACCGAGCTGGCCCCGCTGGCTCGGCAGGCGGGTCCCACCGAGCTGGCCGAGATGTGCGGCGCCCCCGTGTCGGTGGGGGAGCTGATCGGCATGGTGACCCGGCGCATGCGCCCGGCGCCGTCGCTGCCGACCGACGGCGTGATCGCGGTGGTCGGCGCTCGCGGCGACGCCGTGAACGCGGCCGTCGGCCTCGCCCGGGCCGTGGGTCAGCTCGCCTCGGACGTGCTGGTCGCCGCCCCCTCGGAGGGCTCGATCGCCCCCGAGCACATGTCCGCCACCGTCCGCGCCACCATCCGCCAGCGTGAGCGGCGCGGTCGCACCGGACCCACCCTCGTGGTGGTCGTCGTCGAGCCGGGCCGGTCCGGTCATCGCTGGGCCACGTCGCTGCTCGCCCTGCTCGACGCGTCGCAGACGCGGCTGGCGCTCGCCGGCTGGCGTCCCGTGGAGCGGCTCGGCCAGACCATCGAGGGCCTCGGCGGCGTGGACGTGGTCGACGTCGTGGACCTCGAGAGCGCCGAGGCGCCCGACCGCCTGCTGGACCTCGGCGTGCCGGTGGGCACGATCGACGGCGAGCCCTCCACCGTGGAGGCATGGGTCGCGGTCATCGCCTCGACCGATCCGACCGAGGTCGTCGTGGTGCCGCCCGCGGCCCCGTCGGCCGACCGCACGCCGCTGTGGGACGCCGTGGCGTCCGCCAGTGCCCGTGGCCTCGGTCAGTAGGCTGCCCGCATGTTGATGGAGTCCGAACGCCTCGGACAGATGGAGATCGACGAAGGCTCGATCATCTCGGTGCCCGACGGCCTGCTGGGCTTCGAGTCGCACCGTCGCTTCGTGCTCGTCCCCGCCGACGACGTCGGCGCCTACAGCTGGTTCCACTCGGTGGACGACGCGGCGCTCGCGTTCCTCGTGGTGGTGCCCGGCTTCTTCTTCGACGACTACGCCCCCGAGCTGTCCGATCCCGACGTGACGGCCCTGGGGTTGACCGACCCCTCGGACGCCCAGGTGCTGTGCCTGGTGACCATCACCAACGACGACATCACGGCCAACCTCATGGGCCCCGTCGTGGTGAACGTGGCCGAGCGGCGGGGCCGGCAGGTCGTGCTCGCCGACCAGGGGTTCTCCACCCGCACACCCCTCGGACTCGCCTGATGCTGGTGCTCAGCCGGAAGTCCGGCGAGTCGATCGTCGTCGGTGGCGAGATCACGGTGACCATCCTCGAGGTCCGAGGCGACCTGGTCCGGGTGGGCATCGATGCGCCCCGCTCGGTGGCGGTGCACCGCAAGGAGATCCACGACGAGCTGATGGCCGCCAACCGCGGCGCTGCGGCGTCGTCCCCGACGGTCCTCGACCGTCTCCCTCGCCCTCGTTCCTGAGGTCGGCGCTTCAAGTCCCGGAAGGGCGAACTCTCATCCGGCCCTGCTCGTGGCCGATGTAGTGGTACCCAAGGAAGGGACCACGCAATGGAGTGCGATGTGAAGGCGCCGGTCCGCGAGACCGTGCCCGACTGGGAGGACCTGCTCGCCCGTGCCGTCTCCGGCGCGAGCGTGAGCCTGAACTTCCAGCCGATCGTCGACGTCTCCCAGCGTGCCATCGTGGGCTACGAGGCCCTCGCCCGCTTCGACGGTCCCATCGACCTCACCCCCGACCGCTGGTTCGGTGCCGCTCGAAGCGCCGGGCTCGGCTCGGAGCTGGAGCTCGCCGTCCTGCACAAGTCGCTGCAGGCGCGAGCCGACCTGCCGCCGTCCTGCTTCCTCAGCGTGAACGTCGAACCCGATGCGCTCGTGCACCCCGCGGTGTCCACGCTGCTGCTCGCGCAGGCGTCGCTCGAAGGCCTGGTCATCGAGCTGACCGAGCACGTGGATGCCGAGCGGGTCGTCGGGCTGCAGGAGCTGCTCGAGCAGATCAGGTTCCGGGGTGCGAAGGTCGCGGTGGACGACGCCGGGGCCGGGTACGCCGGCCTGAAGCAGATCCTCGAGCTGCGGCCCGACTACCTGAAGATCGACCGTGCCCTCGTGGCGGACCTCGACCGCGACGACGCCCACGCCGCGCTGGTCGACATGCTCGGGGCCTTCGCGTCCCGCCTCGACGCGTGGTTGATCGCCGAGGGCGTGGAGCGTCCGGGCGAGCTGGACCGGCTGCGTCGCCTCCGGGTGCCGCTCGTGCAGGGCTACCTGCTCGGCCGACCGTCCCCGACCTTCGGCGGGATGGACCCGGCCGGGGCGGGCGTGCTCGCCGCCACCCCGGTCATCGACGAGGACATGGCGACCATCCGCACGATCCTCGAGACCGCCACCTGGGTGCCCGAGGACGAGGTCGACGCCGCGCACCGCATGCTCGCCGAGCGCCCCGACGTCGAGGTGGTCATCCTCGTCGACGGCGATCGCCGGCCGGTCGGTTGCGTGGACCGGACGACGCGCCCGGGCGAGCTCCGCACGGTCTGGCGGGCCTGGGCCGGCACCCCGGTGCGCGACCTCGCCCGACGGATCGGCACCCGGCCCGCCGAGGAGCGGTTCGCCGCCACGGTGTGCTGCGACGCCGCCGGCCGGCTGCTCGGGGTGGTGCGAGTCGAGCGCCTCCTCTTCGAGCTGTCCGCCTGACGCTCCACCATCTCCCGTGAACTCGGCCGGAAGTCGGAGGGGGTCCACCGACTTTCGGCCGGGTTCGGGGGCGGTCAGCGGGTGTGGGGGAGCAGGCGCAGGGGGGTCGGGTCGTTCGTGGCCCGACCACCGGTGAGCTCCAGCAGCCGGGGCAGCTCCAGCTCGCGGGGTCTGGGGCACGCGCCGTGCTCGAGGTGCTCCACGAACTCCTCGGGGAACCGGTCGAGGATGCTCGACACGACGATCTGCTCCTCGGTGGCGAGGTAGCAGCGGCTGGCGTCGGTCACGGTGCGGAGCCGGGCCCGGATGATGCCGATGTCGTCCTCCGTGCCGAGCCCGGACTCGATGGCCAGCAGGCGCTCGGTGATCTCCGTCGACCCGAGCTTGCAGGGCGGGCACTGCCCGCAGGACTCCTGGGCCAGGAACGCCGAGAACTGCAGCGCCACCTGCACCATGCAGGCCGTGTCGTCGTAGACCACGTAGCCCGCCGCGCCCAGGCCGGTGCCGGCCTCGGCCATGTCGCGGTGGGTCATCGGCGTGTCGAGCAGCTCGTCGGAGAGGACGGCGTTCGAGACGCCCGACGCGACGGCCTTGATCCGCCGTCCCTCGGGGAGTCCGCTCCCGATGGCGACGATCGCGGCCCGGAGGGGCGTGCCCATCTCGACCTCGCCCACGTCGGGTGCCACGACGTCGCCCGTGACGGTGCAGACGACGGTGCCCGGCGAGTCGTCGGTGCCGAACCCGCGGAACCAGTCGGCGCCGTGGGCGAGGATGTGCGGCACGTTGGCGAGCGTCTCGGCGTTGTTCACGACCGTGGGGTGGGAGGCGCCGGCCTGCCCCGTCCGAGCGCGGCCCTCCCAGCCGGCCTGCGGGGTCGTCGCGAAGAGGCCGTGCTCGTAGGGCGGGAGGAGCCGGGGGAGCGCGCCGCCCCCCTCGATCACCTCGAGCATCGCCTTCTCCTCGCCGTACAGGTAGTCGTCGGGGCCGGCCACGATCGTGATCTCGCAGTCCCGGCAGATCCCCGCCGCCTGCATCTCCCGGACGGCCCGCGTCACGGCCTCCACGTCGGGTTCGTGCGATGCCTTCACGCAGAGGTAGGCGCCCGTCGCCCGCACGGCGAGCGCGGCGATCATCAGCCCTTCGACGATCTGGTAGGGGTTCGACCGCATGATCGCTCGGTCCTTGAAGGTCGCCGGCTCGCCCTCGGCAGCGTTGCACACGACGTAGCGGGTCGGCTCGGACGCCGAGGCCACGGTCGCCCACTTCCGCCCGGTGGGGAACCCGCCGCCGCCCCGGCCCCGCAGCCCCGATCGACGGATCTCGTCGATGGTGGCGTCCGGACCGAGCTCCTGGGCCCGTTGGATCCCCAACCCCCCGGTCTCGGTCGCCAACCACTCGTCGAGGGTCGACATCGGTGAGGACGGGAGCAGGAACCCTGCGGTCATGGTCGTCTCCGTTTCGTCAGGCGTCGGGTCGTCCGGATGCCTCGGGCCATCATGGTCCGCCCGCGCGGTCGATGCGCCCGGGTTCGGGCAGACGGGGTGGTAGAACCCCGGCGTGGCGGACGACAGAGTGGACGACAGGGGGTTCGAGCGTGCCGACTTCGGCGACGACTTCACGTGGGGGGTCGCCACGGCGGCGTACCAGATCGAGGGCGCCTGGGACGAGGACGGCAAGGGCCCGTCGATCTGGGACGAGTTCACCCACACGCCGAGCCGGATCCCCGGCCTGAAGCGGGTCCGTGACGGCTCCACCGGCGACGTCGCCTGCGACTTCTACCACCGGTCGGCCCAGGACGTCGCGCTCACGAAGGAGCTCGGGTTCGACGCCAAGCGCTTCTCGATCTCGTGGCCGCGGGTGCTGCCCGAGGGGACCGGACGGGTGAACCCGGCAGGCCTCGACTTCTACTCTCGCGTGGTCGACGAGTGCCTGGCCGCCGGGGTGGAGCCGTGGATCACCCTCTACCACTGGGACCTCCCGCAACGCCTCCAGGAGCGGGGCGGCTGGGCCAACCGCGACGTCGTCGGCTGGTTCGGCGAGTACGTCGAGGCGGTGGCCGGCCGCCTCGGCGACCGGGTCCGTCACTGGATGGTGTTCAACGAGCCGCTGAGCTTCTGCGTCGTGGGCCACCTCCTCGGCGTCCACGCCCCGGGCATCCGGAGCCGATCGAAGTTCCTCGCCTCGGTCCACCACACGAACCTCGCCCAGGCCGCCGGCGCCGCGGCGATCCGGGCCCGGGTGCCCGGCGCCGACGTCGGCACGACGCAGTACCTCACGTCGATCATGCCCACCGGCGACAGCGCCGCCCACCGGACCGCCGCACGGAGCGCCGACGCGTTCATGAACCGGCTGTTCATCGAACCCAACCTGGGCATGGGCTACCCCGTGGACGACTGCCGGTTCGTGGCGCCGATCGAGAAGTGGGTGCGCCCGGGCGACGACGAGGCGATCGAGGTCGACTTCGACTTCATGGGCGCCCAGTACTACACACGGCTCAAGGCGCCGGTCCTCCCCATCCCCGGGCTGTGGACCGCACCGATCTTCGGCCGTGACGTGCGGAACTTCGAGGTGACGGCCACGGGGTGGGAGGTCCGCCCCGACGGCCTCTACGACGTCCTCGCCCGGTGCCACGGCTACGGGCGCTTCCCGCGCATCGTGGTGACGGAGAACGGTGCCGCCTTCCCCGACCGCCTCGACGGCGACCGGGTGCGCGACCCCCGCCGGGTGGAGTTCTACCGGGCCCATCTGGAGCAGGTCCTCCGGGCGAAGCGGGACGGTGTGCCCGTCGACGGCTACTTCTGCTGGTCGCTCATGGACAACTTCGAGTGGGCGGAGGGCTACGGCCCGCGTTTCGGCATCGTCTACGTGGACTACCCCACCCAGCGGCGGGTCGTGAAGGACTCCGGGCGGTGGCTCCAGGATTTCCTGCAGCGCCCGTGAGCCCTACGATTCGGTGATGACGCGTCCCGCGCCGCGCACCTCGGATCTCCGGATCCGCTACCGCACGATCCACGGGCACCGGCGTGCCTACCGCCTCGCCGGCTCCGGCCCGCCCGTGCTGCTGCTCCACGGCATCGGGGACCACTCCGGCAGCTGGCTCGGGGTGATGAAGGAGCTGGCGCGCGACCACACGGTCCTGGCCCCCGACCTGCTCGGGCACGGCGCCTCGGACAAGCCCCGCGCCGACTACTCGGTGGCCGCCTACGCCAACGGAATGCGCGACCTCATGGAGGTCCTGGGCATCGACCGGGCCACCATCGTCGGCCACTCGCTCGGCGGTGGCGTCGCGGCCCAGCTCTCGTACCAGTTCCCGGATCGCTGCGAGCGCCTCGTCCTGGTGGCCACGGGCGGCGTCGGGCGGGAGGTCTCGCCGATCCTCCGCGTCGCGGCCGCACCGCTGGCCGAGTTCGTGCTGCCGGTGATGAAGTGGCCGCTGGGCCGCCTCGCCGGGCGCCTCGCGGTCGGGCTCCTCCGTCTCACTCCGACGGACCTGGCGGTCGACGCCGACGAGGTGCACCGGATCTTCGAGCAGATGCCCGACGGCCAGGCCCGCGGTGCGTTCACCCGCACGCTCCGGTCGGTGGTCGACGAGCGGGGTCAGGTCGTCACGATGCTCGACCGCACGTACCTGGCGCGTGAGGTGCCCGTGCTCCTCGTCTGGGGTGACCGCGACGCCATCATCCCCGTGGCCCACGGCCACCGGGCGCACGAGGCCCTACCCGGCAGCCGGCTGTCGGTCGTCGAGGGCGCCGGACACTTCCCGCACCACTTCGACGAGGAGCGCTTCGTCGCCGAGTTCCGGGAGTTCATGGCGACGACCAAGCCGGCGCGCCACGACCCGCGCCGGTTCCGCCGGCTCCTGCGCAGCGGACGGCCGCACGTCCCCGCCGAGGCGCAGCCGGTGGACGAGTCGCTGGCCGGCTGAGCCAGGTTTCACGCCGGGTTTCTGCCTCCCGGTCGCGGGGTACTCCTCTGCACAGCGCCGACACGGGCGTTCGACGGAAGGAGCACCCCCATGAGTGGCACTGGTGACGATCTGAAGGGTCGGGCGAAGGAAGCCATCGGCGACCTCACCGACGACAAGGACCTCCAGCGCGAGGGCAAGACCGACCAGGCGGCGGGCACCATCAAGGACAAGGTGACCGACGCCAAGAACTGGGTCGAGGACAAGGTCGACGACGTCACGGACCGGGTGCACCGGGACTGACGTCGCTGCGTCGGGGCAACCAGGCCCTGCCGTCGGAGCGCTGCTGCGCACCGGCGGCAGGGCCTTCGCCCTGTTCGGCCGCCCTCAGGGGTCGAGCGCCTCGACCTGGGGGATCGGATCGCCGTCGGCGACGGTGAAGCGCATCGACGTGCTCATCGGCGTGCCCCGGTCGTAGGTGGACGTGGTCCGGTACTCCACGACCATCCGCTCCGGCGTGCAGTCGAGGACGCCGTAGCCGTTGCGACGCAGGTCCACGTACCGGAACGCCGGGCTCCACGGCGTGGTGAGCTGCTCGACCTGGCTGGCCGGCCCGCCGCCCACCACCCCCACACCCGTGGACGAGATCGACCCGCCGGTGAACTCGTTGGCCACGTACGGGGAGGCGGCGTCGTCGTAGTCGGCCTGCAGCGTCGACTGCCAGAACATGTGGACGTCGCCGGTGAGGAACGACAGGTTCGAGATCCCGTCCCGGGCGACGCCGTCGAGGATGTGGTTCCGTTCCGCCTGGTAGCCCGACCAGCTGTCGAGGTTGAGGTAGATGCCGTCGTTGCGGGGGAACCCCGGGGCGAGCTCCCGCCGCCACGGCTCGTCGAGGTCGGCGATCCGCCACGGCGTGATCATCACCTGGTTGCCCACCAGCTTCCACGTCACCCCGTCGTCGTGGGCCGCGCCCAACCCGTCGATGAACCAGTCGCGCTGGGGGATCCCGAGCAGGGTCCGGTCCGGCCGGTTGGCCTCGACGATGGTCGCGCCGGCCGCGACGTAGGAGCCGTTCTCGCCGCCCGGTTGCGGGTCGCGGTGCTGCCGGGAGTCGAGCATGAACAGCTCGGCGAGCGCGCCCCAGCGCAGCGAGCGGTGGATCCGGTTGCCGTCGATCGGCCACACCGGCATGTACTCGAACCAGGCCCGGAAGGCCGCCTCGCCGCGCTCGGGGTCGTTCGCCAGGTCGAGGCGGTTCCAGTTGTTGACGAACTCGTGGTCGTCCCACACCGGCACGAACGGGTGGGCGGCGTGCCCGGCCTGCAGGTCGGGGTCAGAGCGGTAGAGGCGGTACTTGGCCCGGTACGAGGCGAGGTCGTCGGCGGAGCCCACGGTGTCGGCCCGGCGGGCGTTGATCGAGCTGCCGCTCTCGTAGATGTAGTCGCCCACCCACACCACGGCGTCGACGTCCTCGGCCGCGATGCCGGCCCACGCGTTGTACCAGCCTGCCCCCCAGTTCTGGCAGCTGGCGAATGCCAGGCGGAGGTGGTCGGCGCCCGAGCCGGGGGCCGGGAGGGTGCGGGCCCGCCCGACGGGGCTGACCTGCCCGTCGGCCGAGAAGCGGTACCAGTGGTCGCGGTCGGGCTCGAGTCCGCCGACGAGGACCTTCACGCAGTGGTCGGTGTCCGGCCCGGCGGCGACCGTCCCCGAGGCGACGACCTGGCCCAGCGCCGGGTCGGTCGCGACCTCCCAGCGCAGGTCGCCGGAGCCGGGGACCAGCTCGGGGTCGAGGCGGGTCCACAGCACGACCTCGGTCGGGGAGTGGAGGCCGGACATCACGCCCAGGGTGAACGGCGTGCCGTTCGACGGCGGCACGTAGAGCGGCCCGCTCGGGGTCGTGCAGGCCAGGAGCCCGTTGCCGAGCGCCACCACGCCCATCCCACCCACGCTGGCGCGCAGGAACCGTCGCCGATCCATCCGATGCTCCCTCTGTTCCGCCTCGGGCAGGGTACCGCTCCGCCCCTGTGCTGAGAACGCGAGGGGCCGGGAACGCGAGGGGGCTCAGTCGAACGCCGGGCCCGCGACCTCGGGGCGCCCTGCGTTGGACGCCAGCACGATCCGGTGGCGGCGACCCGAGTGGTGGGCGGGGTCGAACCAGCGCACCCGGTAGCGGTGCCCGTCGTCGGTCCGGCCGAGGTGGCGGATCTCGAGATCCCAGCCGCTGTCGTCGACGTCCCGGCCGCGAGACCGGGCCGGTCGCCACGTCTCGCCGTCGTCGCTGACCTCGACGCGGGCGATCGTGCGGTCCCAGGCCAGCGCGGCGGGCGCCACGTCGATCCAGGTCGCCGTCCAGTAGCCGTCTTCCGACGCTGTCGGGTCGGTGAAGGTCGCTGGCGAGTCGAACCGCCGCGCCGGTGCCGCCCCGTCGTCGTCGGGCCAGTACCGCTGGATCCGCAGGTTCCAGTCGCGCACCCGCAGCGCTTCGTCGGCCGTGCCGGACTCGGCGTCCACCCCCGTGAGGGCACCGGCCAGCGAGCGGAGGTGGGCGGCGAGGAAGGGCTGCGTGGCCGGTCCGTAGATCGTGTGGCCGCCCTCGTAGTACTGGCGTGTGTACTCCTCGGGCGTCGTGACGTAGCCCGAGTACTCGTTGGCCACCGACGACACGATGACGTCGTCGGCGGTGGCGCCGTCGCCCAGCCCCTCGGCCACCGCGGCGGCGAGCCGCCGCCCGGTCTCGACGGTGATCTCGAAGGGCAGGCCGGCGATCGTGGCGCCGGCGATCCGCAGCAGCTGCAGGGGCAGCACACGTGGGAACGCGTTCGACGGGAGCACGAGGGGTTGGAGCCACCGGCTGCCGATGACCCACTTCTGGGCGTGGGGGTCACCCGCCCGCGCCGGCTTGGGGTGCCCGGCGGCGAACGGCGGGATCCTGCCGATGATCGGCGTGAGGTTCTCGACGGCGCCGGCCACGAGCGCAGCGCCGACTGCGGCGCGCCGCGTGAGCGTGGCGCCCTCGATGGACGAGGCCCGGTCCAGGTCCACCTCCCGGAAGCCGGCGCCCAGCTCGATGGTGGGGGACAGCTCGCTCGACAGGTCGTCCCACAGCTCGAGTGCCTCGGCGCCGATGCCGCGCCCCACGCGCTTGGCGTCGAGGTGGCCGGCCAGGCCGGGTCGCAGTGCAGGTGCCACGTCGGCGTGGGTGCCCTCCACGGCGCCGACCACGGCGCGCCGCCCCGAGCGGGCCTCGATGCCGTGGGACAGCTCCCCGCACACGTAGGCCCAGAGGTCGGCGTTGTAGTCGTCGCTGTGCTGGGGGACGCCCGTGCCGTGGACGCTGAACACGGCGAGCGCGCCGAGCGGCTCGGGGCCGTCGGGGCCCAGCCGGTCGGCCCTCACGAGGTGCAGTCGCGGGTTCACCGCCACCCACTTGCGCTGCGGGTCGGTGCGCCGGTCCTCGACGTTCTCGTTGGTGACGTGCGGCTCGAGCGAGCGGTTGCGGGTGAGCCCCCACACCTCGCGGGTGCCGACGGCAGCGACGGCGGGACCCCGCGTGTCGTGCGCGTCGACGACCGCGCCGGCGATCCGGTCGACGAGGTACTGGGTCCAGACCGGGTCGAAGCCCGACTTGTTGGAGGCGAACCGGTTGTAGAAGTCGGTGCCGAGGAACTGACCCGGCCCCGCATGGGTGTGGGTGGCGCCGATCATGAGGCCGGCGAGCGGGATGTCGGTGCGCTCGGCGACGGCCTCGGCCACGAGGTGCTGGAGGACCGACGAACCGCCCAGGAGGTCGCACGCGACGATGGCGATCGAGGACCGACCCGAGCGGAGGTGCAGCACGCGGGCACGCAGGCGCGTGCGGAAGCCGGTGCCGGTGTGGGCGTTCCTGCTGTAGCCCGCCTTGGGGAGGCCGGGCGGCGGCGTGATGTCCACCTCGGCGGCCCCGGCCAGGAGCGCCGGCTCGTCGGGGAGGGTGGCGGCGGAACGTTGGGTGATCGACAGGCGCGCCCGTCCGGACCGGTGCGCGAGGTACGGCGCGAGAGGGCCCGACGGCGGGCCGGGGACCGCGTCGGCGAGGGTGGTGGTGGTCGTGGGCACGGCGGCAACCTACCGGGGCCGCCGGCGACCGTCCTACGCAGTGCACAGGGTGCTGTGACACGATGACGGGGTGACCCGAGCACGTCGGCGCCTGCAGTTCGGAGGGTCGCTCCTCTCCTGCGCCGTGCTCGTCGTCGCCGTGTGCGCAGCCGGTGCGACACCCGCCGCGGCGCAGCCGGCGCCCGAGCCGGGAGCGGACGACCCGTCGGCCTCCGTGCCGGTCGTCGCCGTGCTCGTCGACGACTTCGACTGGTCCCGCGCCCCCGAGCAGCTCGGGCAGTGGGCTCGAGCGTCCTCGGCGATGCGCACGGCCACGTCCACGGTGCTGGGGGCCGACGCCTGGTTGTCGATCGGCAAGGGCGGCCGCAGCCGATCGCTGGGTTGGGCGAGGCGTGTCGGCCTCGTCTCGACGGTGCCCGGAGGCTTCGTGGCCGAGGAGTGGGACGCGCTCGAGGCGGCCGATCGCCGCAGCGGGTACGAGGGCTACCCGGGATCGTTCGGGGAGGCGCTCAAGGAGCTGGGCGCGGGCTTCGAGTTCGTCACCGACCGCCCGTCGACCGCGGTGATCGTGGCCGACCGCTCCGGTCAGGTCGCGCGTGGGCGGTTGGGTGGCGCCGCCGAGGTGGGCGCGTCGCTCGCCGCCGGTGCCGAGGTCGTCGTGGCCTCCACCTCGAACCCCGACACGGTGCCCGCGTTCCTCGCCGTCGCGGACGGGACGTGTGTGGTCGTGGCCAGCTCCTCCAGTCCCGAGGAGGCAATGCACCTCGGTGTCCTCGCCACCTCGCCCGAGTGCGAGCTGGGTGACGACGGCCTGCGGTCGTCGTCCACCCGCAAGGACGGCTACGTCGCCGTGATCGACGTGGCCCCGACGGTGCTGACGCTCGCGGGGCTGCCGGTGCCGTCGTCGATGATCGGCCACCCGGTCGAGCCGTCGGCGGGGGTGAGCCTCGCCGCACTGGTCGAGCAGGACCGCGTGGCGCGTCGGGCGGTCGCCGTCGGCCCGAGCTTCGTCTTCGTCTTCATCTGCGTGTTCGTGGCGGCGGCGGCGGTCACCCTGTGGCGCCGCCGGCTGCCGCACGCCGCGTCGATGTGGCTGGCTTCGGTGCCGCTCGGCAGCTTCCTGATCTCGCTCGTGCCGTGGTGGGACCACGGTCCGTGGATGGCGCCGCTCGCCGCGGGTGGGTTCGCCGCAGTGGTCGCCGCTGTCGCCTCCGTCGGCGCCGGCGCGTTCGCCCGCGGCAGCCGACACGTGGCGCTCGCCGTCGTCGCCGCGTCGACCGCAGCGGTGCTCGCCGCCGACGCGGCGTTCGGTGGCTCGCTCCAGTTCAACAACCCCCTCGGCAACTCGCCGATCAACGCCGGACGGTTCTCGGGCATGGGCAACGTGGCCTTCGGCTTCGTGCTGGCGGGTGCCGTGGTGGCGGCCGCCGTCGCGCTCGGCCGGCACGGCACCCGGGCGCTGCCGTGGGTGCTCCTCGGGTCCGCCCTCGTCGTCGCCGCCGACGGCTCGCCCTCCCTGGGGGCCGACGTGGGCGGCGTCCTGGCGCTCGTGCCGGCGCTCGGGATCGTCGTCACCTGCTACCGCACGGGGGGCCTGCCGCTGCGACGCCTCGCGATGCTGGGGGCCGGCGCCGCAGTGCTCCTCGCGCTGTTCGCGCTCTACGACCTCGCCCAGCCCAAGGGCAGCCAGACGCACCTGGCCGGGTGGCTGTCGGGTGAGAACCCGGCGGGAGCGCTCAGCCGGAAGCTCGACGCCATGCTCGGCTCGTTCGAGCGCAGCCGCCTCCGCTGGTTCCCGATCCTCCCGCTGCTGGTCCTGATCCGTGAGCGTCGCCGGTTCTGGACGACCGGCTGGCTGCGTGCCGCGATGCTCGGGCTCGGCGCCGGTGCCGTCGTCGGGACGCTGGTGAACGACTCGGGCGTCGGCGTCCTCGCCGCGGTCCTGGCGGTGGGCTGGCCGCTCGCCATGGGGCTCGCCGAGCCGGAGGCGCTCGACGCGCCGGTGCCCGCCGAGGCGCCGGTCCCGACCCCCGGCTGACGCGCCACCATGG
>JAEZFI010000179.1 GCA_023437745.1 Actinomycetes bacterium | reverse complement strand
GTCGTGACCCGGGCGACGGCGGCGACGAGGCGGGCCTGCTCCACCGCCAGCGAGGCGGCGTGCGCCCGGTCGATCGCGTCCAGCGCAGCGATCTCGGCGAGGCCCGAGGCGATCTTCCCGCTGATCTGGTCCGCCATCTCCTGCTGGGCGGCACGGCTCGACTCGATCGCGGCGACGGCGGCATCACGCTCGTTCGCGGCGGCCTGCGCCTCGTCCCGAGCGCCGGCGGCGGCGTCCTTCTTGGCGTCCAGCGCGTCGAGCGCCGCCTGGCGCGCCTCGAGCGCCTCGGCCCGGTCCGCGGCCTTCGACTTCAGGTACGACTGGCGCTGCCGTGCCTCGGTGGCGTTGGCCGACACCAGGATGGCGATCATCTGCTCGCTCGGCGGGTTCACGTACGCCTCGACGGCGACCTTGCGGACCTCGTCGGCTGTCCGGTCGGCTTCGGCCTGTGCCGCGTCGACCTCCGCCTGCGCCTGGTCCACGACGAGCTGAGCGGCCAGGACCTCGAAGTCGGCCTGCTCGGCCGCGGCCCGCTCGGCGGCCAGCTGGGTGTCGAGGCGGTTGATGGCGGCCTCGATCTCGTCGCTGCTGGCCTCGAGCACGTTCAGCTCGGCGTTCACCTCGGACCGGGACCGGTCCGGCGGGGGCGGTGCCGTCACCGCCGTGGTCGTGCTGGTGGTCTGAGCCCCGGCCTGCTGGGGAATGAGGCTGGCGACCATCGTGAGGATGATCGCCGCCGCCAGGAGCGCGGCCATGATGGCGCGCAGGCGCGCGCGTCGCATGGTGGTGGTTCGGGGCGGGACCATGTCGTTTCTGATCGGCAGCGGCGCCGCCGTGCTGAACCTCTCGTTCGGGAGCGAGTCGTGACGCAGGTCACCTGAAGTCTCGCGAACCTGCGGCCGCAGGGACAGTCAATGCGTCGATTCGCTCCGCGATCACGTTCGTGACGCCCTCCGCCCGCTCCAGCCGACCCCGGATCACGAGGGCGGGCGCCGCCCTGGCCACCCGCCGGTGGCGGTTCCAGCAACCCAGCGAGCAGACCACGTTGATCAGCCCGGTCTCGTCCTCGAGGTTGATGAACATCGTCCCCCCGGCGGTCGCCGGACGCTGGCGGTGGGTGACGACACCGGCCACCTTCACCTTGGAACCCGGGGCGACACCGGCCAGCCCGGCCGAGGTGACGACGCCCTGCGCGTCGAGGTGCTCGCGCAGGAACCGGGTGGGGTGGCCCTCGGGTGCCACGCCGGTCGCCCACAGGTCCGCCGTCGAGAGCTCCTGGGGCGACATGCCGGGCAGCGTCGGGGCATCCAGCCCGATCACCGAGCCCGGCAGACGATCCGGGCGCACCTCGGCGGCGGCACCCGCGGTCCACAGCGCCTGGCGGCGGTCGATGTCGAAGCAGCCGAACGCCCCCGCGGTGGCCATCGCCTCCAGCGCCGCCCGTGACGGGGAGGAGCGGCGCGCCACGTCCTCCACGTCGAGGTAGGGGCGACCGGCGGCGATCCGCTGGGCGAGGTCGTCCCCCACCGCTCGCACCGACGACAGCCCCAGCCGGACCGCGAGCCCCCCGGCCGACGACTCGCACGGCTCGAGCGTGGCGCACCAGTCGCTGGCGTTCACGTCCGGGCTGCGGACCTCGACCCCGTGCCGGCGGGCGTCCTGCACCAGGGTGTGCGGCGAGTAGAAGCCCATGGGCTGGGCGTTGAGCAGGGCGGCGCAGAACGCGGCGGGGTGGTGGTGCTTCAACCAGGAGGACGAGTACACGAGGTAGGCGAAGCTGACCGAGTGGCTCTCGGGGAAGCCGTAGTTCGCGAAGGCGGCGAGCTTCATGTAGATCTGATCGGCGACGTCGCCCTGGATCCCCCGGGCGGCCATCCCCTCGTAGAGCCGTCGCCGCAGCCGCTCCATCTTCTCCATCGACCGCTTCGAGCCCATGGCCTGGCGCAGCTGGTCAGCCTCCCCCGGCGTGAACCCCGCCACGTCGATCGCCATCTGCATCAGCTGCTCCTGGAACAGCGGCACGCCCAGCGTCTTGGACAGCGACGGCTCGAGCAGCGGGTGGAGGTAGGTGATCTCCTCCTGCCCGTTGCGGCGGCGGATGTAGGGGTGCACGGACCCGCCCTGGATGGGGCCGGGGCGGATGAGGGCGACCTCGACCACCAGGTCGTAGAACGTGCGGGGGCGGAGGCGGGGCAGGGTCGCCATCTGGGCCCGGGACTCGATCTGGAACACGCCGATCGTGTCGGCGCGGCAGATCATGTCGTAGACCTCGTCCTCCTGCGGGATGAGCGCGAGGTCCACCTCGACGCCGGTGTGCTCCCGGACGAGGTCCACCGCGTAGTGCAGCACCGACAGCATCCCGAGGCCCAGCAGGTCGAACTTCACGAGGCCGGCGGCGGCGCAGTCGTCCTTGTCCCACTGGAGCACCGACCGGTCCTCCATCGCCCCCCATTCGGTGGGGCACACCTCGATCACGGGCCGGTCGCAGATGACCATGCCGCCCGAGTGGATGCCGAGGTGGCGGGGGAAGTGCTCGACCTGCCGAGCCAGGTCGAGGACCGCGTGCGGCGCCGTCAGCTCCTGGGCCGCCTGCTCCCCCGGTTCGGGCACGCCACCCCACCGGTCGAGCTCCTTGGACCAGGCGTCCTGCTGACCCGGCGCGTACCCCAGGGCGCGGGCCATGTCCCGCACGGAGGACTTGGCCCGGTAGGTGATGACGTTCGCGACCTGCGCCGCGTGGGTCCGTCCGTAGCGGCCGTAGACGTACTGGATGACCTCCTCACGGCGGTCCGACTCGATGTCGATGTCGATGTCGGGCGGGCCGTCCCGCTCGGGTGAGAGGAACCGCTCGAACAGGAGGCCGAGCCCCACGGCGTCGGCGTTGGTGATGCCGAGGGCGTAGCAGACCGCCGAGTTGGCGGCCGAGCCGCGCCCCTGGCAGAAGATGTCGGCCCGGCCGCAGAACGCCACGATGTCCCACACGATGAGGAAGTAGCCGGGGAACCCGAGCGCGGCGATCAGGTCCAGCTCGTGGGCCAGGGTCACGTACGGGTCACGGCCGTTCCGCCTGACGTAGTCGGCCAGCTGCTGCGACCCGGGCGAGCCGTAGCGGCGGGCCGCGCCCTCGAGGACCAGGTGCCGGAGATACGCCATCTCGTCCCGCGGGGTGCCGTCGGGCTCGGGCGGGCAGGGGTACGGGGGCAGGCGGGGCGCCACCAGCGAGAGGTCGAAGGCGCACTCGCGTCCGAGGCGGGCGGCGGCCTCGACCACCCCGGGGTAGCGGGCGAACCGGCGCGCCTGCTCGGCCCCCGAGCGGAGGTGTGCTGCGCCGCCCCCGGGGAGCCACCCGTCGAGCTCGTCGAGCGATCGGCGGGCCCGCACCGCGGCGAGTGCCGTGGCGAGGTGACGGCGGGCCGGGGTGTCGTAGTGGACGTTGTTCGTGGCGATCACCTCGACCCCGGCGGTGATCCCGAGCTGGGCGAGGGCGTCGTTCCGGACCCCGTCCGTGGGGTCGTGGTGGTCCCACAGCTCGACGGCCACGTTCTCACGGCCGAAGGCGTCGACCAGCCGGCCCAGCTCCCGGCGGGCCGCCGCGGGTCCGTCCTGGACGAGGGCGTGCGGGACGGTGCCCTTGCGGCAGCCGGTGAGGACGAGGTGGTGGTCACGGCCGAGGATCCCGGCGAGGGTGGCGAAGTCGATGCGGGGCGCCGCCTTCCGCCCGGCCATCTGCGCGGTGCTGATGGCGGTGGCCAGGCGGGCGTACCCGATGGGGTCCCGGGCGAGGACGACGAGGTGGCGCCCGGGCGGGTCGGGCGGGCCGGGTCGCTCGGGGCTCTCACCGGGGGCGAGGTCGTCGGTGAGGGTCAGCTCGGCGCCGAAGACCGTGGGCAGTCCGACCTCACGGGCGGCCTCGGCGAAGCGGACCACGCCGTAGAACCCGTTGTGGTCGCAGATCCCGAGCGCCTCGAGGCCCAGGCGGGCCGCCTCCTCGGCCAGCTCCTCGGGGTGGGAGGCGCCGTCGAGGAAGCTGAAGTTCGAGTGGCAGTGCAGCTCGGCGTAGGGGACGACGGGCGGGCCGGCGGAGGGAGTGGCCCGGCGCCCTCCCGTGGGCACGTCGGGTGGCGGGACGTAGGGCTGGCGCTTGCGGCTCCACGCCGGCGAGTCGGAGCCGTCGCCGGGCGTGGGGTCGCTCCGGTGGTGGTGCCCCCGCTCGTCGACGGGATGGTCGGGGCGATCGGACCCCGGATGGCGAGCCGGTCCGGGGCGATCGGACCCCGGACGGCGAGCCGGTCCGGGGCGATCAGAGAGCGTGCGTTCGAGCTCGGACCACGGCACATCCGGATTGTTGAAGCCCACGCCTCGACCGTATCGAACACCTGTTCGATGATCAACGTGCTGAAGTTCGCGCGCTCATCCCCACATGACGCGGCTCCACGCGCGAACTTCGCGGCCCGCGAGGGCTACTCCACCGGCACCTCGACGTCGTCGGCGGCGTTGGGCAGCTCGACGACGAACGACGCGCCGCCCAGCGACGACGTCTCGATGAAGATCTTGCCGCCGTTGGCCTCGACGATCCGCTTGGTCAGGGCGAGGCCCAGGCCGGTGCCCCCGGCGTCACGGGAGCGGCCCTCCTGCAGCCGGGAGAACCGCTGGAACACCTTGGCCCGGTCCTCGGGGGCCACACCGGGACCGTCGTCCTCCACGGTCAGGCGGACGAACGGGCCGAACGTCGAGAGCGACACCCTCACCTGGGCCTCGGCGTGGCGCTCGGCGTTGTCGACGAGGTTGCGCACGATGCTCGCCATGTCGCCGTACACGGCCACGACCCGCCCGGCGCCGACGGCCGAGCGGTCGATGGGGACGCGGCCGGGGCGAGTGGTCTGGTCGAAGATCACCTCGTCGAGGTCGACCTCGACCTTGGGCCGCTCGGTGCCCTCCTCCAGCCGGCCGAGGGCGAGGAGGTCGGTCACCAGCGCCTCGAGGCGCTCGTCCTCGGCCAGGACCGTCTCGGCGACCTTGCGCCAGTCGGTGCCCTCGGGGTCCATGAGCGCGGTCTCGATCTGCGTCTTGATCGACGCCACCGGACTCCGCAGCTCGTGGCTGGCGTCGGACATGAAGCGACGCTGCTGCTCGGAGCTGCGCTCGAGGCGGGCGAGCATCAGGTTCATCGTGCGGGCTAGCTCGCCGATCTCGTCGTCGCTCGCCGGCTCGGGCACCCGCTCGTGCAGGGTGCTGCCGCCGATGGCCTGGGCGCGGCGGGTGATGGCCTCGACGGGGCGCAGCGCGGCGCCGCTCATGATCCACGTCATGATCCCCACGAGGGCGATCAGCGACGGCACCGCGACGTACAGCGAGCTGGTGATCTGGTCCACGGTGCGGTTGATCCCGTCGAGCGGCGACGCCACGTTGAGCACCAGCTGGCCGCTCGGCGTCTCGACGGTCGCCCGGGACACGGCGAACTGGTCCTCGGGCATGTCGGTGGGGATCGACTTGCCGAAGAGCGGTTCCGGGTCGTTCGACAGCAGCCGGCGGAGGCGTTCGAGGAGGCCGAGGCTCGGGCTGTCGAGGTTCGTGATCGCAGGACCGGTGGCGTAGATGTAGCTCTCGGTGATGCCCTCGCGGAGGACGTCGCCGTCGGAGCGGTGCGCCACCGCCCGCTCGAACTCCGCCGCGGCGTTCTGGGCGAGCACGGACGGGGTGATCTCGCCGTCGACGATCATCTGGCTGAGCGCGCCCGTCACCGTGTCGTTGCGGACCTGCACGTCCTTGATGAGGGCGGCCTCGACCTGGCGGACCAGCCCGAAGGCGGCACCCGACAGGGCGATCCCGAAGATCAGCGTGACGGCCGCGGTGATGCGGACGCGGACCGAGCCGGTGATCCGACGGAGGTTCACGGCCGGCGCTCCCCGCGCACCACGGACCGGTCGCTCACGTGCCGGCCGGGACGGAGCTGCCGATGCGGTAGCCCTCGCCGCGGACGGTCTCGAGGTCGGTGCGGTCGAAGGGACGGTCGATCTTGCGGCGGAGGTAGCCGACGTACACCTCGACCACGTTGGGGTCGCCCTCGAAGTCGGCCCCCCACACCCGATCGAGGAGGTCCTGCTTGGACACGACCTCGCCGCGGTGGCGGAGGAGCGCCTCGAGGAGGGCGAACTCCCTCGGCGAGAGCGAGATCGGCGTGTCGCCGCGTCGGCAGGTGCGGGCGACCACGTCGAGGACCAGGTCGTCGTGCTCCAGCGGGGCGAGGTTGTGGTCCGAGCGACGGCGAGCGAGCGCCCGCAGCCGAGCCACCAGCACCACGAAGCTGAACGGCTTGGAGAGGAAGTCGTCCGCCCCGGTGTCGAGCGCCTCGGCCTCGTCGTACTCGCCGTCCTTCGCGGTCAGCATGAGGATCGGGGTCCAGACCTCCTCGTCGCGAAGCGTCCGGCAGACCTTGTAGCCGTTCATCGACGGCAGCATGATGTCGAGCACCATCAGGTCGAACGAGCCGGACCGCGCCATCTCGTAGCCGTCACGGCCGTCGTGCGCGACCTCCACGGTGAAGCCCTCGGACGTCAGGCCGCGGGCGATCCCCTCGGCCAGTGCCACCTCGTCCTCGACCACCAGTACGCGCATGCGTCCATTCTGCCGGGATCCGCGCCGGGCGGCCCCTCAGGTGAGGCGTGGCACTGAACGGCGTCTCAGTTGACGAGCCTCGCCGTCAGTGGTCGGCGTCAGTGGAACGTGCCGCTCGAGCTGGTCGACGTGGTCTGCAGGCCCGGCTGGCCGGCGACCACGCGGAACGAGGCGATCGTCCGGGCCTCGGCGTCCTCACGCGAGGTGTCGACGGCACGCACCGCGAAGGTCGTCTCCTCCGGCGTCACGTCCACCGTCACCCAACCCTGGTCGATCAGGTTGAGGTAGCGCATCTCGGGGTTCTGGCTGACCACCCACTGCTCCCCCACCCGGATCAGCTGTTCGGCCGCCTCGGTCGGGAGCTCCTCGAAGTAGGCCTTCCGCACGTCGGGGTCCGCGGTGAGCGAGCCGGCGACCACGTCGGTGGCCGTGACGGGCGCGCTGCGATCGGCCCTCAGGTCCGATGCCATCGCGATGTGGGTGTGCGCCGAGCAGAACATCGTGTTGCCGATGCCCTCGTCGCCCAGGAACCGCAGCAGGTCACGGCGCTCGGCGCGGTAGTTGTCCCACGCCTCGTTGGGTGCGTACACGCCGGCATCGGGCGGCAGCGTCGGGTCGAGCCCTCGCAGCCACTCGAGGTCGAGCAGCTTCCACGGGTTCACGTTGTACGGGTTGCCGATGAGGCGCCATCCCGCGGTCGACGCCGCCAGACCCGACGTCAGCCAGGCGTACTGCTCGGCGCCGAGGGTCGAACGGGTCGGATCCCAGGCGCTCTCCATCACCGGCGGGTCGCGGTGGGCGCGCACGTCGATCATGAAGACATCGGCCAGGCCGCCCCACGAGAACGAGCGCTGCGGCTGGCGGTCGCCCGGATCGAGGACCGGCATGTGCTCGAACCACGCCTGCTTGCCGTTCGAGAACCGCGGCTCGGGCATCGTCTTGTCGACGCCGTTGACGAACTCGCCGTCGTCCCACATCGCCACGACCGGCACCTGCGCGTGGAGGTCGCGGAGCAGCGGCTGCTGGTGCCAGCGTCGGTAGCAGTCGCGGTACTGCCCGAGCGTCTGGGTGCCGGTGTCGGAGACGTAGATGTAGTCGCCGAGGTGCATCAGGAAGTCGACGCCCTCCTCGGCGATGCGGCGGTGGGCGACGAACCAGCTCTGGTTGATCTGCTGGCACGAGGCGAAGGCGAACCGCAGGTGGTCGGGGGTGCTGCCCGCGGCGGGGGCGGTGCGGAGGCGCCCGACCCGGCTGGATCCGGCCTCGGTCTCAAAGCGGTACCAGTACCAGCGGTCGGGCTCGAGGCCGGTCACGCGCAGCGACACGGTGTGCCCGGTCGCGGCCGTCGCCGTCACGACACCGCCGACCCGGATCACGCCGAGCGCCGGGTCGTCGCCCACCATCCACGTGACCTGCTGCGGCGCGTCGCCCGCCGGGGGCACCACGCGGGTCCAGAGGATCGAGCCGTCGGACGCGGGGTCGCCGGCCTTCACCCCGTCGGGGAAGGGTCCGGCGTCGGGGCTGCCGGGCGGCGGAGGGGTCGGGGTCGTCGCCGGCCCGGGCGCGCACGCTCCCGCCACGATCGGGATCGCCCCGAGCGCGGCGAGCGCGCCCAGCAGCTCCCGCCGTGTCATCCCGCGACCGTCCCCCGCCACCACCATGCCCTCGCCCATCGGCACACGGTATGACGTGACACCCTCCCGGGGCGAGGGTGACCCCCATGTTCCGCGGGACCAGATCGACCAGTCGCGTCGTCGAAGTGGTCGATGTGGTCCCGCGGAACGTGGGGGGTGTCCCCATGTTCTTGTCAAGCGGCGATGGGGGTGGTCTCGGTGACTGTGCTGGCCGGTGCCCGGTAGGGCTCGAGGTTGCGGAGCATGGCGAGGATGACGTCGCAGCGGCGGCGGGCGAG
>JAEZFI010000132.1 GCA_023437745.1 Actinomycetes bacterium | reverse complement strand
TCGGAGTTGTGTATAAGACACAGCCACCGCCGCGGGTGCAGCGCCCACCGCGACCGGGGGCGACGACACCGCGACGACCGGGCCCGCGTCGACCGCTGCCTCGTCGTCGGCGGCGTCCGTGTGGGGCTCCGTGTCGGGCTCGGCATGGGGCTCGGGCTCGACGGCAGCGGTGGCCGGTACCTCCATCGCCTCGGACAGGTCCTCGAGCCCCAGCTCCGCGGCGAGCGCGTCGAGGTCCTCGTCGACGCCCTCGAGGTTCCTCGCTGCGGCCTCCGCCGCGTCGCGGGCGGCGGGCAGGGAGAGGGTGAGCTCCTCGGTGATGCCGTCGAACGACTCCCTCGCCGAGGCGAAGGTCTCCAGCAGACGCTCACGTCCGGCGCGGAGCGCCTCCAGCTGGCGCTTCGACGCGGCGCGGCGGTCGGCCAGGTCGCGCAGCATCCGCTCCCGGGCCTCCCGGGCCTCGCCGACGATGGCCCGACCCCGCTCGGTCGCCTGCTCGACGATCGCGGCGGCGGCCGCCTCCGCTGCTTCGCGCCGTTCGATCGCCTCGGCCTCGAGCTGCTCGCGCCGCTCGGTCGCCGACGCCTCGGCCGTCGCGCGCGTCTCGGTGGCGTACTCGTCCGCTGCGTGCCGGGTGGAGGCGGCGTACTCGTCGGCCTGGGACCGGGTGGCCGCCGCCGACTCGGACGAGGTGCGGAGCAGCTCTGCCGCCTCGGTGCGGATCCGCTCGGCGGCCTCCTCGGCCTCGACCGTCCGCTCGGCCAGGATGCTCTCCGCCGCGGCCCTAAGCTCGGCGGCCTCGCGCTCGGCATCGGCCCGCAGCTCCGCGGCCTGCGCGGTGGCCGTGGCGACCAGCTCGTCGGCGGTCGACCGGGCGGTGGCCGTCAGCTCGTCGACGTCGTGCTGCGCGGCATCCCGGATCGTGGTCGCCTCGGCCAGCAGCTCGTCCGACCGCTCCTGGGCCTCCCGGACGAGGCGGGCGGCGTTGTCCTCGGCCTTGTCACGGATCTCGACCGCCGCCGTGCGAGCCGCCTCGAGCACCCGCCCGGTCTCCTCGCCGAGCATCTGGGTGAGGCGCGACTCGTCGAACTCCCGCTGCTGGGAGAGCTCCTCCTCCAGCCGCGTCAGCGTGCGACCACGTTCCTCGTCGATCGTCCGGAGGCGCTTGATCTCGGCCGCCATGGCGAGCAGGTGCGCCCTGACCTCGACCGGATCCCAGCCCTTCCGATGCTTGGAGAACTCGCGGCGCCCGAGGTCGTCGGGGTCCGCATCCTGGAACGAGGAGGGGTTCGGGGCCATCCCTCGGAGGCTACGTGCGCCGGTCCGGCGGGTGGTGGACGGCGCCGTCAGTTCTCCGCGGTGGCGCCCGGCGCCTTCGGAAGGCCGTCGGGAACCAGGTAGTGCAGGGCGTCGTCGAGCGACCCGACGGGCACGAGCTGCAGGCGCGAACCGACGATCGAGCGGGTTCGGGCGACGTCCTCGTCCGTGCTGTCGGCCGGGTACAGGAGCACCTTGGCCCCGGCTTCCATGGCCGCCACGGACTTCTGGGGCAGACCCCCGATGGGGAGCACCTTGCCCGTCTCGTCGATCGACCCCGTGACCGCGATGCGTCGCCCACCGGTGAGCGCGCCGGGCGTCAGACGGTCGATCACCCCCAGCGTGAACGCCAGGCCGGCGGACGGTCCCGTGACCCGCCCCGATTCGATCTCGATCGGGAACGGCAGCTCGAGGTTCCGCTCGGCAGTGGTCAGGACGACGCCGAGCAGCCCTTGGCTCGGATCGTCCTCGCGGGCGCCGAGGATCACCGACACGCCGTCGCGCCGGGTGCCCTCGGGCGAACGCAGCGACATCGTCACCGCCGAACCAGGGGTGTGCGCACGGAGGAGCTCGGCGGCCTGCCCGCGTGTCGTGACCTCCTGCCCGTCGATCTCGACGATCACCTCACCCTGCTGGATCGTGCCGTCCGCCGCGCTGCCGGGTTCGACCTCCTCGACGAACGCGCCGGTCCCCACCTCCACCACCGGGTAGCCGACGGCTCGCAGCGCGAGCGACGTCGCGAGGAACTTCGACTCGTCCATCCGCTGCTGGTTGATGACGCGGTCCTCGCGCCGCCCGCCCTTGGGGTACACCTCGTCCTGGCGCAGCACGTCGATCGTGTCGTCGAGCCAGGCCCGGACCAGGGTGAAGGGCCTGGCCTCCGACTCGCTCACCGTCAGGAACAGGATCTTGCCGTCGGCGTCGAACGACTCGGGCCCCGAGATCTCGATCCGGGACTCGACGGCGCGGGCGGAACCGGGCGAGTAGAGCAGGTACGGGGTCGGGATGGTCGCACCGCCGACGCCGATCCCGATGGAGATCAGGACCGCCACCCACGGCCACCGACGGCGGCGACGGCGCTGCGTCCCGTGCGCGTCCTCGTCGTCAACCGATACGATTGCCGGGGTCATGTCCTGGTCACTCGTCATCGGTCTGGTCGTCGTCCTGATCTCGGCGGGCGTGCTCGGGCCACTGCTGTTCGGTGACCGTCCGGAGCCTGCCACCATTCCGGTGCGGACGGGCCGCAGTCGCGGTCCGTCACCTCAGTCGCGGCCTCGCCGGCCGGTCAGCACCCACGTGTCGATCTGGGTGCGCCTCCGCGGCCTGATCGGGCTGGTCGGCATCTGCGCCGGGATCGGCGCGGCGATCGCCGTGGTCGTCGGCGCTGCGGTCTTCGCCCTCGGGCTCGCGCTCCAGACCTGAACCCTCCGCGAGGGTCAGCGACCGAAGAGACCCCGGCGGGTGGTCGCGGGCTGCTCGTCACCGCCCTCCGACGGGGCACCGGCCATGAACGTGGGCGGCGGCACGCTGCTCACCGGTTCCTCCGACCCCAGCGGTGACGTCGACTCGCGCTGGAACGACTCGTCACGGCGGGGGGACTGCGGCGCGGGCTGCGGCGCCGACTGCGGCGGAGCCGCCTGGCTGGTCGGCTGCTGCGGCGCCGATGAGCCGCCGTTCTGCGGCGCGAACGTGGTC
>JAEZFI010000087.1 GCA_023437745.1 Actinomycetes bacterium | reverse complement strand
CGGATCTCGGACGCCAGCGTCGCGAGCTGCTCGTCGTCGAGGTCCTGCAGATCAGCGGGGCTCTGGATCGTGTCCAGCAGCGTCGTCGGTCCGTTCGTCATCGTTGGCGCAAGGCTACTGCCCGTGGTGGGCGGCAGTCAGGTCTCCCCTGGGGCGGCGGTGCCGGTCCGGCGGGAGCGTCGCACCGCGAAGCTCGGAGCACCGGCGAGGCTCGCCGCGATGAAGACGAAGTACACGAGCAGTCCCAGGGCGATCGCGTTGGCGTCGGGCACGCCGAGCGCTCCGAAGAACAGGACGAACGCGGCCTCGCGGACACCCAGGCCGCCCATGGCGATCGGCACGTTCTGCGCGATCGCGGTGGGCGGGAAGAACGCCATGGCGGCCAGCAGCGTGACCTGGGGGATCTCCAGGGCTCGGGCGGCGGCGTACACCGAGATGCACTGCATGATCTGGAAGCCCAGTCCCGCAACCAGGACGAGGGCAACGCGGCCGGGGCGGTGGCGGAAGGCGATGATCCCGATGTGGACCGCGGCGAGGTAGCGGCGCCAGCCTCCTCGTCCCAACATGCGGCCCGCGCCACGCTCGTGGCCGGCGGCCCACAGGATCGCGACGAGCGCGACGACGGTGACGGCGTTGATCACCACCGCGATCGCGGTGGCAGAGCCGAGCTCGAGCAGGTCGGGCTGGGCCAGCATCGCGATTGTCGACAGCAGTGGGAGCACCAACCAGCCCGTCAACCGCTCGAGCGCGGTCGCGGCGAACGCATCGGCGTAGTCGCCGCTGTCGGCGCCCTGCCGCATGACCCGCACCACGTCGCCGCCGAACGACGTCGGCAGCGCGTTCGAGACGAACTCGCCGGCGAGCAGGTGCGACAGCATCCGACGGAACGGCAGGTGGATGCCCAACGTGTCCGAGACCGCCGACCAGCGCACCGTCTGCAGGACGTACGCGACCACGTGCACGGCGACGGCGACGGCGACCCACGCGACGGTGGCCGAGGTGATCTCCGGCAGGACCTCGTCGACCGACACATCGGGCAGCCGCCAGAAGAGCACCCCCAGGAAGGCGAAGCTGATGACGAGGCGCACCAGGATGCTGCGCCAGTTGTTCTTCGGGAGGTGGTGAGGGAGCGACTCGGCGTCGACCTCTCGGACCGCCTCGGCCCATTCCTCGGCGTCGTCGGGTGGCGCGCCCCGATCGTTCGCCATGTGCTCGCCGGTCATCGTGGCGTCCAGCTTACCGGTCGACCCCTGACCGACAGCAGGCCGAGATGCCGCGTGCAGCCCCGTCCGGGTCAGGCTCCCTCGTCGCCGGTCCCGTGGGGTGCAGGGCTCCTGGTCGCCCTGCCCGCAGGCCGCCCGCCGGCCATCGCCGCCCGGATCTGGGGTTCGAGGCATCGGGCCAGCGCGTCGTAGCCGTCACCGTTCATGTGGATGCCGTCGACGTTGCCCCAGATGTCGAGGTAGGTGAAGAACGCCGAGCGCAACGAGTCGGGCTGCGACGGCTCCTCGAGCGCTGCGGTGCAGTCCACCGTGGTGCCCCACACCTCGCCGCTCGTCAGGAGCCACTCGTTGTACGCGACCCGGTTGTCCTGCGCGAACCAGTAGGCGCTCGCGAACGCCATCGGGTGGACCGCCACCCAGATCGTCGGAACTCCCCGGGCCTCGAGCCAGTCGCTGAGGGATCGCGCCTCGGCCTGCAGCTCCTCGACCGCGATCGCGTGCGTCAGGTCGTTGATCCCGCCCTCGATGACGACGACACCGGGGACGCCGCACTGATCGATCCACTGGCGCACGCGGGACGGGATCGTCGACACGACGTCGTCGAAGACCCAGCCCGCGCCACCCTGCGCGGCGTTGAAGACGGAGTACTCGGGGAGGTGGAGCCGGGCCGCGGTGTGCACACCGACCGAGTCGCCGTTGAACTGCACCATCCGGTCGTCGTACGGGCAGTACTCCGGCGTGACCCCGTAGCTCGGCGCCGAGGATCGTGGCGGCGGCGGGCCGCACGCCGCTGCGGACGCGACCACGACGGCGGCCAGGACGGCCATCCGGATCTTCATTCGGTTCCTCTCCCTCTTCGAACGGATCCCGCATCGGGAATCCGGCACTGCTCGCACCCGTCACCGGACGGACGCACCTCTCGTACCCGCCCCTTCCGACGGCTGACGGCTCACCCCCGAGCCGCCCGGTGTCACCGCACCGGATTCGGGAGCCCGGGGCTCAGCGGGTCTTGTCGAGGAAGCGTTCGACGTCGACGAGGACCCGGGTGACCTTGCCGGCCGCGACCAGTCCGCGTTCGTCGCGCGCGGACACGTGGAAGATCAGCCGTCGTCCCTCGATCTTCTCGAGGTTCGCCTCGGCGGTCACCACCCGACCGACGGGGGTGGGCGAGATGTGCTCGACCTGCACGCGCACCCCGACGGTCGAGTGCCCCTCGTCGAGGTGGCCCTGCACCGCCGCCACCGTGGCCTCCTCGACCAGGGCGACGACGCGGGGCGTCGCGAGCACCGGGACGTCGCCGGAACGGAAGGCGATCGCGGTGTCGGCCTCCGAGACGGTGATCTGGGCGCTGGCGGACAATCCGGGTCGTACGGGCACGGGCGATACAGTAAGCCTCTGCGTCCGCCGCTGGCACATCGTTCAGG
>JAEZFI010000156.1 GCA_023437745.1 Actinomycetes bacterium | reverse complement strand
ACCCGGGGCGTGTCGCCCCGGGTCGTCGTGCCGCGCCGTGCTGGTGTCAGCCGAAGCTGTAGGAGGTGGTGTGCCGTCCCTGGACGCCGCCGTTGGTGAAGTTGTTCGAGAACGTCTTGGTGCCGGTCCCGAGCGAGAAGATCGCCCCGCCGCCGATGTCCGGCGGCACCGTCAGGGCCGGGATCGCGACGGCCGGGAAGGACACCGAGCCGGTGACGCCGTCGATGATGCCGGCGAGCGTGCCGCTGGAGCCCACCCCGACGTACATCGCGCTGCCGACCACGTCGTCGCTCGAGATGTTGAGGTTGTTCAGGATGCCGGTGAAGACCGTGGCGAACAGGTTGAAGAACCCGAGGTTGCCGATGGCGCTCAGGATCGCGCTCACGATCTGGTTGGCGTCGCTGGGCACCGAGCTGGTCGCGAGTGTCGCGTTCAACGCGGAGACGATCGCCGGGATGATCGCGTCGGCGATGTTGTTCACGTTCGCCGCGAGGATGCCGTCGTCCTCGACCTTCCAGGCCCACACGCCGGCGATCTCGAGCGGGGCGCCCTGCGCCAGGTCGAGGAGGTCCGGCATGGCCACGCCGTTGAAGGCGACCGGCGCCGTCTCGGCCACCGAGTGGGTGTAGTTGTGGCTGCCGCCCACGCCGGGGCCCTGCTCGAACACGCCGTTCCAGTGGTTGGCACCGACGGTGACCTGGCCGGATGCGGAGCCCGGAACGCCCATCTTGACCCGGAAGCCGATGTGCACGTTCTTGGGCTCGTCCTCGGCGCCGAAGCAGAAGATGATGCAGGTCTCGTCGTTGCTCGAGTTGATGGTGACGCTGGTCGCCCGGAAGGTGCGATCCGCGGTGGGCGGACCCCCGTAGGGCGGAGGCGTCTGGCACGCGGCGAGCAGCGCGATGGCGCTCGTCAGTGCCACGGCCACGACGGAACGTCGTGCACGGATGCTGGTCATGAGTTCCCCTCCTCCGCCGCGCGGACCCCCTGGCGGCAGCGGTGACAGCGTACCCCGGCCCCGGCCCCGGAGATAGGGGGAATCGCTGAACGGAGGAGGTCAGCGGTGGGGGGACATCAGCACGATGGGCACGGCGATCCCCAGGGCGCGCGTGCGCACGGTGGCGATGCGACGACCCGGTTGCACCGCGTCGCTCGCCGGACCGCACCGCTCCGGGCCGAGCCACGCCACGCTCCCGTCGAGGTCTCCGCTCACGAAGGCGAGCCCCCAGACGGTCGCCCTCCCGTCGCCGTGCTCCCCGTCGGCGCCGACCACCTCGAGGATGACGTCGCCGGCCCAGAGGAACGCCTGGGTCGCGGGGCGGTCGCCCAGCCGGGTGGCGCGGGTCCGGCGCAGCTCGAAGCCGGCCTCGACCAGCGCGTCGATCGTGCGGTCGAGGTGGGGGGTGGCGACCACCACGTGGTCGAGCGCGACCACGCCGTTCGGGTGGGGCTCGTCCGAGGTGGCGTCGCCCTCGGGCCTCTCGTCCTGCGTGAGCGGCACGCCGTCGAGGGCCTCGCCGGCCACGGCCGGCTCGAATCCCCATCCGGTCACGCCGGACGCCGTGGGGTCGCCCGTCAGCACGAGGCGCGTGCCGCCGACGTGCGTGACGTCGCCCTCGACGCGGAATCCGGCGGCCGCCCAGGACGCCGCCGGATCCGCGACCGTCAGCCGGGCCAGGCGGGGCCCGACCCGCTCGGGGACGGTCAGCTCACCGACCAGCCGTAGGTCACGTCGAACGCCTTGAACGGTGCCTGCGTGGTGCTGCCGTACCGGACGGTCGGGCCGTCGCCGAGCACCCCGATGCTGACCGGCAGGCCGTTGGGGAACGGGCTGTTCGGCTGCTGCGCAAGGGCGAAGGTGACGAGGTCGAGCAGCGACGGGAGCACCCCTCGGATGATGCCGGCGAGGGTGCCGCCCACGGCGATGAAGAAGATCGGTGAGATGCCGATCATCTCGTCGGCGCCGAGCAGGCTGCCGAAGATCGAGCCCACCACGCCGAGCACGGTCGTGACGATGCCGGGGAGGACGGAGCCCAGCAGGGCGATGATGCCCTCGGCGTCGCTCGGGATGCCGCCGCTGCCGAGCACGGCGGGCAGCGCGGCGTTGATGATCTGCGTCACGCCCTGCAGCACGCCGACGATCCCGACGGGGATCAGCGCGTCACGCTCGAACAGGAAGTCGACGGTGCCCACCAGCTCGAGGGGCGCGCCCATCGCGAGGTCGAGGAGGTCGGGTGCGTTCAGGCCGCCGAACGTGGGGCCGTCACCGGGCACACCGGGGCAGGTCTGGCCCTGGCTGATCTTGCAGATGTAGGCCCCGCCGTTGGAGTAGATCGACGACGCCTCGGTGGTGATGGCGATCGGCTCGCCCAGCTTGATCCGCAGGGAGAGGTGGACGAGGTACGGCTCCTCGGCCGCGTCGTCGTCCCACAACGTGATGGGCCAGTCGCCGGCCGATTGCACGGACGTGACCTGCTTCGCGGACAGCGACCACGTGTTCCCACCCGGGGGAGGGTTGGTCGTGCACCCTGCGACGGTCGCCGCGACGGCGACGATGGCGACCGCCAGCGTCCGTACCGATACCCGCCTCGTCATGAGAGCACCCCCCTATGTGTCGCTCACGCCGACCCTACGGTCCGTCTCGTGCCGTGTCGAGCGGCACGGGCGCCCCACGTCGGGGACGGGTCCCCGCACCGCGGCGCGCCAGAATGCCCTGTGCCCGAACGACCGCCCTCCCTCGCTCGAGCCCAGGAGCCGGACCTTCGCCTGCTCGTCGCGGTCGGCGCGTACGTCGCCGCGTCGCTCATCGCGAACGTCATGTCGGTGCGGATCGTCCGCGTCGCGGGGTTCTCGATCGACGCGGGGACGCTGACCTACCCGCTCACCTTCACCCTGCGCGACGTGGTCCACAAGCTCGGAGGGCGCCGCGCGGCTCGAGCGACGATCGCCTCGACCGCCGTGTTCAACGTGGTGCTCGCCCTCGGACTGCTGGCCGCGGCTCGGCTGCCCGCCGACCTCGCAGTCGGTCCCCAGCGCGAGTTCGGCGACGTGCTGGTCTCGACGTGGCGGATCGTCGCCGCCTCGATCCTCGCCCAGGTGGTCGCCGAGCTCCTCGACACCGAGATCTACCAGCAGGTCGTCCGTCGCTTCGGCCACGGGCGGCAGTGGCTCCGGGTGATGGCGTCGAACGCGGTGTCGATCCCGGTGGACTCGGTGCTGTTCGTCGTGATCGCGTTCGGCGGTGACGTGTCCGCCGACGTGGCATGGTCGATCATCTGGGCGAACATCCTGGTCAAGGGGGTCACGTCGATCGCGACGACCCCGCTGATCTACGCCGTGCGGGACTCCACCGACGCGGACGTGCCCGAGACCGGCGTCGATGCCGCGGCCGGTGACGCGCCCTCGGGTGGCACCGGGAGCCGGCAGGCGTCGGTGCCGCCGGGCATCAGGTGACGGTTGGTCGCCACCCAGCGGTACACGACCGCGGCGACCCAGGAGATCGGCGGGACCAGCAGCAGGGCGGCGAGGGGCGAGTACCAGCGGCGCATCGCGAGGCCGCACCGGGCGATCGCCTCGTGGCCGCCGGACAGGCGACCGTCGGTGCCGACCCACCACGCCTTGGTGGTGACGTCCTCGACGGTCAGGCCGAGGAGCTCGAGATCAGGCAGCTGCTGCCACGCGACGACGGGGATCCCGACCGGCAGGAGCCGTTCTGCGACCTCTGCACACCGGGTGCAGAAGGAGCAGTCGCCGTCGTAGACGAGCATCCGTCAGGAGTTGCGGCCGGCGTTGGGCTTCTGCCCGTGGTTCGCCTTCTTGCGCCGCGCGTTTGCCTTCTTCTTCTGGGTGCGCTTCGACATAGTGCGCCTACGCTACCGGCATGACCTCGACGGCGGAAAATCGCCCGTCGACGGTCCCGGACGAGGGCCC
>JAEZFI010000058.1 GCA_023437745.1 Actinomycetes bacterium | reverse complement strand
ACCCGCCTGGGCCTCACCGGACGGGCCAGCTCCGCCTCCGGCTCGCCGCCGGTCACGACTCGGTGGGCGTCTCCTCGAGAGCGGGATCCGCCTCCTCGGCCGGCGCCTCGTCGGCGGGTGCCTCGGCGACCGGCCCCTCGGCGATCGGCGCCTCGTCGGCGGGTGCCTCGGCGTCGGCGACCTCGGGCTCGGCGGCCTCGGGCTCGACAACTGCCTCGTCGTCGGCACCGGCGACCGTGCCGGGCTCCGCGGCGTTCCACTCGGCCGCGGAGATGGCGGGGCCGCCGTCGGCGGGCTGCCACATCTGCTCACCCGACTCCGGGTCGGTGATCCACTCGCCCTCGGCCCAGTCGGCACCGGTGGACGGGCTCGACGAGCGATCGGACTCGGACCGGATGTCGACGCGCAACCCGACGAGGCGGTGGGCCAGACGGGCGTTCTGACCCTCACGGCCGATCGCCAGGCTGAGCTGGAAGTCGGGGACGATGACCTCGGCAGTGCCGGTCTGGTAGTCGATGCGGACCTCGTTGACCTTGGCCGGAGCGAGGGCCTTCATCACGAACTCCTCGAGGTCCTCGGAGAACGGGACGATGTCGATCTTCTCGCCGTTGAGCTCGTTCACGACCATGCGGACGCGGGCACCACGGGCGCCCACGCAGGCGCCGACCGGGTCGACGTTGGGGTCGTTCGACCACACGGCGATCTTCGTGCGCTGCCCTGGTTCACGGGCGCACGCGCGGATCTCGACGATCCCGTCGGCGATCTCGGGGACCTCGAGCTCGAACAGCCGCCGGATCAGGCCGGGGTGCGTGCGGGACACGACGATCTGCGGGCCCTTGGCGGTCTTGCGGACCTCGACGATGTACGCCTTGACCCGCTTGCCCGGCTCGGCGCGCTCATAGGCGACCTGCTCGGACTGCGGCATCAGCGCCTCCACCCGACCGAGGTCGAGGAGGGTGTAGCGGGCGTCGGACTGCTGGATGATGCCCGTGACGATGTCGCCCTCGCGGCCGGCGTACTCCTCGTACTTCAGCTCGCGTTCGGCCTCGCGGATCCGCTGCGTCATGACCTGCTTGAACGCCTGGGCGGCGATGCGCCCGAAGCCGGCGGGGGTGACGTCGAACTCGTCGCCGATCGGGTCGCCGTCCTCGTCGAGGTCCTGCGCCATCACCCGGAACTCGCCGGTCTCGGGCGTGACGATGACCCACGCGTACTCGTGGGCGTCGGGCATCTTCTCGTAGGCGGACTGCATGGCGTCGGCGAGCACACCCAGCAGCGTGTCCACCGAGATGCCCTTGTCGAGCGCCACGGCGTTCAGCGCCTCCATCATGTCTGCGTTCACCGCTGGTCCTCCATCTCGTCGGGCGCCGGCGACTGCGTCGGCACCGATCCTTCGTCTCCGCCTGCGGCAGATGCCGCATGCTGCTCGTCGGCCTGCGCGCCCACGGCGGGCGCCGACGTCCTCGTCCGGCCCTCCTTCGAACCACCGGGCTTCGGACCACCCGACTTCGCGGCGCCGGCCTTGGGTCCGCCCGGCTTGGGCTGCGGTCCCCATTCGAACACCGTGCGAGCACGTTCGACGGCGGCGACCGCGAACGTGGCCGACCCGCCGCCGCGCTCGGCGAGGGTGACCACCCCGTCCGCGACCGACGCGACGGTGCCCTCCAAGCGGCGGGGCTCCTCGACCGTCGCGTCGAGCTTGACCTTGACGGTCTCGCCGACGGCGCCGGCCCAGTGCGCCTCGGTGCGAAGGGTGCGCTCGAGTCCCGGGCTCGTGACCTCGAGGGTGTAGGCACCTGGGATCGGGTCGGATTCGTCGAGGGCGCGACCGAGCGAGCGGTTCACGTCCGTGAGCGCGTCGAGGTCGATCCCGCCGTCACGGTCGACGGTGATCCGGAGGATCCCGCCGTTCCGCTCGAGGTCGTAGAGGCGGGCGCCGTGCCGCTCGAGGATCGGGTCGAGGAGTCGCGACACCTCGTTGAGGACCGGGTCGTCGACGGACATCAGCAGCACCTCCTCACATCCTCTCGGGCCGGTTGGGCCACTTTCCGGGTCGTTCTCCACGACGGAGCGCATCCGCCCCCGTCCAGACAAAAGGCGTGGGCCCCAAAGCCCACGCCTCCTCCTGCGCCACGGGGGACGCGCGATTCGTCGAGACCGGAACTATAGCCGAGCCCGACGACGTCGTCGCGGCAGGCCCGCCTCGGTGCTGCTCCGGAACGGCAAGCGGTGCGACGGCGGGTCAGTAGCTGCGGGCGACGAAGGCGACGAGGTCGGTCTCGTCGTCGCTCGCCGGCAGGGAGCCGTCGGGCCGTTGGAGGCATCGGACGGTGAGCGCCGCCTGCGCGAGCTCGTCCTCCCCCTCCTCCCCCAGTGCCGAGTACGGCATCCGGACGAACCCGGTGGCCGCGGCCTCGATCGCCTCGGCGATGGTCGCGACCTCGGTGGTCCGCTCGTCGCGGCGCGCCGTGGCTGCTGCGAGCAGGTCGGACTGGACCTCGTCGAGCATGCCGGGCAGCGCCGCGACCAGCCCGTCGAGCGGCAAGGTCTGCTTCCCGCGGTCCTCGGCGTCGCGGCGGTCCCGCCGGACGACGGTCGCGACGCCACCCTCGACGTCCCGCGGGCCGAGCTCGATGCGGACCGGCACGCCCTTCAGCTCCCAGTCGGTGGCACGGCGTCCGAAGCCGGTCTCGACCCGCGCGTCCAGCTTCACGCGGATGCCGGCGTCGCGCAGCGCCTCGTGGACCCGACGGGCCGCCTCGGTGACACCCCCGGCGTCGTCGTCGCGCACGACCATCACCACTGCCTGCACCGCGGCGATCCGTGGGGGCAGCCGGAGCCCGGCGTCGTCGCCGTGGCTCATGATCAGCCCGCCCATCATGCGGGTGGACACGCCCCACGACGTCGTCCACGCGATCTGCTGCTCGCCCTCGGCGTCGAGGAACGTCATGTCGAAGGCCTTGGCGAAGTTCTGGCCGAGCTCGTGGCTCGTGCCCATCTGGAGCGCCTTGCCGTCGCCCATCATCGCTTCGCAGGTCATCGTGTTGATGGCGCCGGCGAAGCGCTCGCGGCGGGTCTTGCGTCCGACGTACAGCGGGATGGCCAGCTCGCTGACCATGAAGTCGGCGTAGACGTCGTGGAGGATGCGCGCGGCGTACTCGGCGCCGTCTGCCTGCGTCGCGTGCGCGCAGTGGCCCTCCTGCCAGAGGAACTCGGAGGTGCGGAGGAACACGCGCGGCCGCAGCTCCCACCGGACGACGTTGGCCCACTGGTTGAGGAGCAGCGGCAGGTCCCGGTAGCTCTGGATCCACTTCGCCATGTACTCGCCGATGACCGTCTCGCTCGTCGGTCGCACGACGACCGGCTCCTCGAGCTCCTTCCCGCCGGCGTGCGTCACGACCGCGAGCTCGGGGCTGAACCCCTCGACGTGCTCGGCCTCGCGCGTCAGGTAGCTCTGGGGGATGAACAGCGGGAAGTAGGCGTTCTCCGCGCCGGCGTCCTTGATCCGCCGGTCCACCTCGGCCTGCATGCGCTCCCAGATGGCGTAGGCGTACGGGCGGATCACCATGGTCCCCCGGACCGGCCCGTTGTCGGCCAGCTCGGCCTTCGCGATGACGTCCTGGTACCAACGGGGGAAGTCGTCCGCCTGGGGGGTGAGCACGGGGGGCTTGGCCATGGCGGTCGAGACTACCGGCGGCCCACCAGGGGCCCGGCCGACTTCGACCGCTGCCTGACCGCCGTTCGGATTCCGGTCGGGCATCCGTATCCTCGAACTGGAGGGGCCGGGGGGTTCCGATGGCCAGGATCACCATGCCGCAGCTCGGCGAGACCGTCACCGGCGGCACCGTCACGCGCTGGTTGAAGTCGGTCGGGGACCACGTCGCCCTCGACGAGCCGCTGCTCGAGGTGTCCACCGACAAGGTCGACACCGAGATCCCGAGCGCCGTCGCCGGCGTCGTGGTGCGACTCGCCGTCGGCGAAGGCGAGACCGTGCCGGTCGGCGCGCTCCTGGCGGTCGTCGGCACGGAGGACGCGGCGCCCGATCGGCACGACCGCGACGACTCGCCTGACGGGGCGGCGACCCGTCCGGACCGCTCCTTCCGCCGCTCGCTCGAGGGCGGCGCGGACCTCTTCGCCCCGGTGCGCGTCCCGCGCCCGACTCGCCCTCGCACCGCCGCCGCTGCCCCGCCCGGGGCACAGGACGGCGGCAGCACGCCGGGCGCCGCCGAGCGTGCGCGCCACCCGATCGACACCCGTGACGTCGCCGAGCGGATCCCTCACTCGGCCATCCGCCGAGCCACTGCCACGAACCTGACCGACTCGGTCCGGACCGCTGCCCACACGCTGGTCGTGGCCGAGGTGGACTACTCCCGTGTCGACGAGGCGCGCCACGCCGCGAGCGAGCGGTGGCGGGCCCGACACGGCTTCGGCCTGAGCTACCTGCCCTTCGTGGCCGTGAGCGTGTGCCACGGCCTGCGAGCGCATCCCCGGCTCAACGCCTCCTTCGACGTCGACGACCTGGTGGTGCACGCGAAGCTCCACCTCGGCATCGCGGTGGACCTCGACTTCGAGGGGCTCGTGGTGCCCGTGGTCCACGACGCCGGTTCGCTGCGCCTCGCCGCGATCGCCGCGGCGGTGCACGACCTCGGGCGGCGCGCCCGCTCCCGTGAGCTGACGGCGGGCGACGTGTCGGGCGCGACCTTCACCCTCACCAACGCCGGCGCGCACGGGACCCTGGTGACGGCTCCGATCATCAACCCCCCGCAGGTGGCGATCCTGTCGACGGACGGTGTCCGCGCCCGGCCGGTGGCGGTCCCGGACGGGCACGGAGGCCACGGCATCGCGGTGCACCCGATCGGCAACCTCGCGCTCTCGTTCGACCACCGGGCGGTGGACGGTGCGTACGCCAGCTCCTTCCTCGACGCGGTCCGCCGGCACCTCGAGGGGAACGACTGGACCACCGAGCTCCCCGGCCTGGTCGCTGCCGGCACCGTGGAGGTGCGCCGTGCCTGACCCGACCCGACACCTCCTCGCGGACCTCCGCCTGGCGCTCCTGTCACGGGCGATCGACGACAAGGAGATCGCGCTCCAGAAGCAGAACCGGGTGTTCTTCCAGATCTCCGGCGCCGGTCACGAGGCGCTGTGCCTCGCGGCGGCGAGGGAGCTGCGCGCCGGGCACGACTGGTTCTTCCCCTACTACCGGGACCGCGCCCTCGTGCTCGGCCTCGGCGTCTCGCCCACCACGGTGCTGCTCCAGTCCGTGGGCGCGGCGACGGATCCCGCGTCGAGCGGCCGGATGATGCCGTGCCACTGGGGCGATCCCGGGCGCCACCTCGTCTCGCAGACGTCGGCCACCGCGAGCCAGTGCCTCCCCGCCGTGGGCTGCGCCGAGGCGGGGCGTTACCTCCTTGCGCACCCGGGCATCGGCGGCGACGGCGTCACGGCCGCGGTCGACGAGGTCACCTACGTGTCGCTGGGCGAGGGGGCGACGAGCCAGGGCGAGTTCTGGGAGAGCCTCAACACGGCCTGCACCGACGGGCTCCCGATCCTGTACGTCGTCGCGGACAACGGGTGGGCGATCTCGGTGCCCGCCTCGGAGCAGCAGCCGGGGCCGATCTCCACGCTCGTGTCCGGCTTCCCCGGCCTGGCCGTCCACGTGGTCGACGGCACCGACTACCTCGCCGCCCGGGAGGTCATGGCAGCCGCCGTCGGGCACGTGCGGCGTGGCGAGGGTCCGGCGCTCGTGCACGCGTTCGTGACGCGCCCGTACTCGCACTCGGCGGCCGACACGCAGTCGAAGTACCGCACCGCAGCGGACCTCGCGGAGGAGGCCACCCGCGATCCGATCCTGCGCATGACCCAGCTGGCGATCGACTCGGGGCTGCTCGACGAGGACGGCGCACGGGAGATGGCCGCAGCGGCCCGGGAGGAGGTCGACCGCGCCGCGCTCGAGGCGCTCGACGCGCCCCGCCCCGACCCGTCGAGCGTGACCCGCCACGTCGTCGCCGTCGAGGCGCTGCGCCCGACCGAGCCGAGCCCGGGGCGGATCTCCGGGGCGGAGCACTTGACGCCTGCGAGGGTCGAGGGTGGGTCGGATGGCGAGCCGGTGCCGATGGCGGAGGCGATCCGGCGGTGCCTCGACGAGCTGATGGCGGGCGACGAGCGGATCGTGGTCCTCGGCGAGGACGTCGCCGACGCACCGGAGAAGCACGTCGACGAGGTCCCCGGGAAGGGCGGTGTGTTCGGCACGACGCTGGGGCTGCAGCGGGCGCACGGCGCCGACCGGTGCCGGAACGCCCCGCTCGCCGAGGCGAACATCGTCGGCCGGTCGATCGGCCAGGCCCTGCGGGGGTTGCGTCCCGTCCCCGAGATCCAGTTCTTCGACTACATCTGGACCGCCGCACAGCAGATCCGCACCGAGGCGGCGACGATGCGCTGGCGGTCGTCCGGCGCGTTCTCGGTGCCGATGGTCCTGCGGGTCCCGATCGGCGGCTACCTGACCGGCGGCTCGATCTGGCACAGCCAATCGGGCGAGTCGATCTTCGCCCACATGCCCGGGCTGCTGATCGCGATGCCCTCGACCGCCGCCGATGCCGTCGGGCTCCTCCGCTCGGCGCTCCGCTGCGAGGACCCCGTGCTGTTCCTCGAGCACAAGCACCTCTACCGGCAGGCCGACGCGGCCTCGCCGTACCCCGAGCCCGGGTGGACGGTGCCGTTCAGCGTGGCGGCGACTCGCCGTCGGGGTGACGACGTCACGCTCGTGACCTGGGGGGCCACGGTGCAGAAGAGCCTGGAGGCCGCTGCGCTGGTGGCGGAGCAGGACGGCGTCGAGGTCGACGTGCTGGACCTCCGCACGATCGTCCCGTGGGACCGCCAGGCCGTCGTCGACTCCCTGGCCCGGACCGGCCGCCTGCTCGTCGCGCACGAGGACGTCCGCACCGGCGGGTTCGGCGCCGAGGTCGCCGCCTGGGTCGCCGACGAGTGCTGGGACCTGCTCCGGGCGCCGATCCGCCGCGTCGCCGCCCTCGACACGTTCGTCCCCTATGCACCCACGCTCGAGGACGTGGTCCTCCCCCAGGTCGACGACATCGCCACGGCCCTCCGCGACCTCACCGCCTGACCCACGTTCAGGAGGTCGGGTAGCGCAGCGAAGCAGCCGAGCTCGCGAGGCGAACCTGAGCGGAGCTGGCCCGACCCATCAGGCAAGTCGGCGGATGTGGTCGACCTTCGTCTCGCTGGCGTTCGCGTCGTCGCCCTTCTCGTCGAGGAGGGCGGCACGGTCGCGCTCGGCCTCGCGCCGCGCCTTCTCGACGTCGACCCGGGCGACCGCCGCGTCGGTGCCGTGCTCCGCGATGAACTCGGCCCACTCGACGAGCGTGTCCACCATCTCGTCCTCGGGCACCACCGCCACGTTCACGCCCTTCACGAACAGGTGGCCCCGGTGCCGGCCGGCGGCGATCCCGATGTCGGCGTCGCGGGCCTCGCCCGGCCCGTTCACCACACAGCCCATCACCGCGACCTGCAGCGGCAGCTCGCGGTCGCCGAACCGCTGCTGGGCGGTCTCGGCCACGGCGATCACGTCGATCTCGGCGCGGCCGCACGAGGGGCACGCGATGAGGTCCACGTTCTTGCGCTCGCGCAGGCCCATGCCCTCGAGGAGGATGCGTCCGGCCCTCGCCTCCTCCACCGGGTCGGCGGTGAGGCTGTAGCGGATCGTGTCCCCGATGCCCTCGGCGAGCAGCGTGGCGATGCCCGCCGTGGCCTTCACGAGACCGCCCGGCAGCGGCCCGGCCTCCGTGACGCCCAGGTGGAGCGGATGGTCCGTGGCGTCGGCGAGCTGGCGGTAGGCCTCGATCATCAGCGGGACGTTCGACGCCTTCACGGAGATCTTCACCTGGTCGAAGCCGACCTCCTCGAAGTAGCGCAGCTCCTGCAGCGCCGACTCGACCATGGCCTCGGGGGTGACCCGGCCGCCGTGCCGTTCGTACAGCTCGGGGTCGAGCGAGCCGCCGTTCACCCCGATGCGGATCGGCACACCGCGGTCACGGCACTCCGACGCGACCAGCTTGATGTGCTCGGGCTTGCGGATGTTCCCCGGGTTGAGGCGGAGGCAGGCCACGCCCGCCTCGAGCGCGGCGAGCGCCATCTTGTACTGGTGGTGGATGTCGGCGACGAGCGGCACCGGTGACCGGGGCACGATGCGGGCGAGCCCCTCGGCCGCCTCGACGTCGTTGCAGGTGCAGCGCACGATGTCGCAGCCCGCAGCGGCCAGCGCGTAGATCTGGGCGAGCGTGCCGTCGACATCGGCCGTCTTGGTCGTCGTCATCGACTGGATCGAGATCGGCGCGCCGCCGCCGACCTGCACCCGGCCGACCTGGACCGCCTTGGTGTCCCGCCTCGGAAAGGTGACCGCTCCGGCATCCATCAGTCGAGTCTCCTTCAGATCTGCAGGGGCTGGGTGATGTCGGCGACGATCGCGAGCACCGCGACCGTCGCGAGGACCATCACCACGGCGTACACCGCCGGCATCAGGCGGTTGGCGTCGACCATGTAGCGGCGGCCGTCCCGGCGCATCAGCTCACGCACCCGCTCGTAGCACGCCACGGCGACGTGCCCGCCGTCGAAGGGCAGGAGCGGGATCAGGTTCAGGACCCCGATCATCACGTTGATCGTGGCGAGGAACACGAAGAACGTCGGCCAGTCGTTGGTGAAGCCCGCTCCGATGTCGATGATCCCGAGGATCGAGCTGGGCCGCGTCGAGTTGTCCCGCACGTACGCCTCGTCGGTCTCGCGGGCGCTCGTCGGCTTGTCGACGCGGGCGTCGTCGGACGGCGCCCCGGACATCACCTGCTCGCCGAACCTGGCGATGTTCACCGGGTTGAAGATCACACCGATGCTCGTGACGGACATCTTGGCGTACTGCCCGAACGCGGAGAACGACGCGCCCGCTGCGTCGACCGGCCCCAGGTCCTCGACCCCGTCCTCCGAGCCCACGCCCAGGAAGCCCTGCGGCTTGGTGACGTCGACGTCGGTGCCCAGCCGCACCGTGTGCTCGCTGGTCGCGCCGTCGCGGGCGATCCCCAGCACCACGGTGCCGCCCTCGATGGCGTCCACCAGGGAGGGAAGCTGCCCGAGGTCGTCCAGTGCCCGGCCGCCGACCGACACGACGACGTCGTCGTCGCGCAGCCCGGCCTGGTGCGCGCGCGGGCCGAGGGAGTGGAGGCGCACGCTGTCGCCGTAGGCACCGAACGAGAGGTCCTCGCCGACCGTGCCGATGATCGACGCTCGGCCGCCGAGCTGGGCGTCGAGCGTCAGGCGCTTGCCGTCGCGGATGATCCCCAACTGGGTCGCCTGCGCCGGGCGCTCCCGCACGGCCACGGACATCTCGTCGAACGTCGAGACCTCGTCGCCGCCGACGGACACGACGCGGTCGCCGCTGCGGAGCCCGGCCGCCGCAGCAGCGCTGCCGGCGGACACCTCGTCGACCGTCCAACCGGTCGGCGACGGCCGCCCGGAGACGACGAAGACCCCGAAGAACAGCAGGAGGGCGAGGATGAAGTGCATGGTCGACCCCGCCACGGCGACGCCGATCCGCTGCCAGAAGGACTTCTGGCGGTACGTGCGCTGCTCGTCCGCCTCGTCGACCTGGTCGACGTTCGTCATCCCGATGACCTTCACGTAGGCGCCGGCGGGGATGGCCTTGAAGCCGTACTCGACCTCGCCACGCCGGAACGACCAGATCCGCGGGCCGAAGCCGATGAAGAACTCGGTGACCTTGATGCCGGCGCGCCGCGCCATGACGAAGTGACCGAGCTCGTGCAGGAAGATCATCACGAGGATCGCCGCGACGACCAGGACCAGCGACCACCCCTTCCAGATGCCGAGGCCGACGAAGAACCCGATCAGCGCCACGAGGCGCCACGGGCTCATCACCGGCTGGCCCTCGGTCGCCGCCTCGGGTTCGGCCGCCGCCGGATCCTCGGTGGCCACGTCCGGGGCCTCCACGGTGGCGTCGGTGCTCATCGTCCACTCCCCACGAGCGACCAGTCGGTGCGGTCGGCGATGAGCGAGGCGGTCACCCGGCGAGCCTCGGCATCGGCGGCGAGGACGTCGTCGACGGAGCCCGCAGCTCCACCGTCCCACCGGTCGAGCGCTGCTTCGTTCGCCACGGCGATGTCGACCCAGGCGAGGGCGCCGTCGAGGAACGCCTCGACCGACACCTCGTTGGCGGCCGACAACCACGCCGGTGCCGTCCCGCCCGAGCGGCCCGCCGCGCCCGCGAGGTCGAGGCAGCGGAACGTCGCCCGGTCCGGTGGCTCGAACTCGAGCGTCGTCGGGATCGAGAAGTCCAACGTGCCGAACCCCACGTCCAGGCGGTCCGGGTACGCGAGTGCGTAGCCGATGGGGAGCCGCATGTCCGGCAGCGAGAGCTGGGCGATCGTGGCGCCGTCGGTGTACGTCACCATCGAGTGGACGATCGACTGCGGATGGACCACCACTTCTATCCGGTCGTAGGGGGTGCCGAAGAGCTCGTGCGCCTCGATCACCTCGAGCCCCTTGTTCATGAGCGTCGACGAGTCGACGGTGATCTTCGGACCCATCGACCACGTCGGGTGCGCGAGGGCCGCCTCGACGGTGACCGCCGCGAGCTCGTCGGGGCTGCGGCCCCGGAAGGGTCCACCCGACGCGGTGAGGACCACCTGCGCGACACGGTCGGGGCCGTCGGCAGCGCGCAACGCCTGGTGGACGGCGCAGTGCTCGCTGTCGACGGGGATCAGCTCGGCGCCGGGCGTCGACCGGAGCGGCTGGACGACCGGGCCCGCGGCGATCAGCGACTCCTTGTTGGCCAGCGCGAGGCGCTTCCCGGCGGACAGCACGGCGAGCGTGACGCCCAGCCCGGCGAAGCCCACGACCCCGTTCACCGCGACGTCCGCCGTGGCGGCCGCAGGCCCCATCGCGTCGACACCCACCTCGAGGGCCACGGACGGCGGCAGGAGGGACCGGAGGCGCGCCGCCCCGGGCGGGTCCCCCAGCACGACGGTGGAGGGCCGGACCGCCTCGGCCTGGGCTGCGAGGAGGTCGACGTTGGAGTTCGCCGCCAGGACCGACACCTCGTACGCGCCGCCGGCGGCTGCGACGACGTCGAGCGTCTGCTTGCCGATGGACCCGGTCGAGCCCATCACTGCCACGGTGGTCGCCACGAGGCCAGGCTACCGCCGCGCCCCGACAGCCCGGATGCGCCGACCGAGCCGCTTCTCAGGTCGCAGGTGCGTCAGAAGGCGAACGGCGTCGGGCCCAGCTCGAGGAGGTGCGCCATGAACCAGGCCATCGGCAGCACGAAGAGCAGGGCGTCGAACCGGTCGAGCACGCCGCCGTGGCCCGGGAGCAGGGTGCCCATGTCCTTCACGCCGAGATCGCGCTTGAGCGCCGACTGGCACAGGTCGCCGAGCGGGGCGACGATGGCGCAGAACAGGCAGAAGAAGAACGCCTTGGGCAGCTCGACCCCGACGGGGGCGATCTTGCCGACGCCGACGACCAGCATCGGCACGACGATCGCCGCGGCGATGCCGCCACCGAGGCCCTCCTTCGTCTTGTTGGGGCTGGCCGCCGACAGCGGCGACCGACCGAAGTACTGGCCCACGAAGAACCCGCCCACGTCGTAGGACACGGCGACGAGCATGGCGGCGATGATCACACCGATCCCGGGGTTCGTCGCATCGCCGCCGAGGCCGTCCGCCATCAGCCGGCCCTGACCGAGGGCGAGCGACGCCATCGAGCCGAGACCACCGATCCAACCGACGCCGAGGAGCGTCACGCCGAGGTTCATGACGGCGCCCTCGCCCGGGCTGACCCAGAAGTACCAGATGAGGCCGGTGATCACCGTGACCGCACCCACGACGGCGTGCCCGAGGCCCGGCTGAGCGACCGGGGCGACCGCGAGGGCCGCGACCGCGGCGATCCCGAGCAGGGTCGCCGGGTTGTAGCCGGCGCGCCGAACCGTGGCGAAGTACTCCGCCGCCGCCAGGGTCAGGACCACGACGACGAGCGCCGTCGTGGCGACCGTGCCGAGCTTGAAGCAGATCAGTCCGACTGCGAGGAGCCCGACACCGACGGCGACCGCCACCGGCAGGTTCCGACCGCCGCTCGGAGGTGCCGGCTCGTCCTCCACCCGGGGTGGAGTGATCCGGCGCTGGGCGCGGCGCAGAGGAGCCCGTGCCGGCACGGCGGGCTCGCCGTCGGAGGCCGCGCTGCGTGCTGCAGCGCCCGCCGCGGCGAGCGTCGGGCCGCCGGAGAGGTCGAGCTCGGGGTCGAAGAAGCGGGGCGACGAGTCGTCGGGATCGCCGAGCGCACCGAGGCGCACACCCGGCTCGACGAGGTCGTCGAAGCCCGGGCCGTCGCCCAGGTCGTGGTCCTGGTCGCGCCAGCGCGGTCCGCCCACTCCCCAGCCCTCGGCGGCCGGCTCGCTGTCGCCGATGACGATCTTCGGCACCTGGCCGGTCGGCGGGTCGCTGTAGTGCAGGAGCTCGTAGGACTCCTCGGCCTGGACGGGCGGGATGGTCACGTCGCCGGCTGCGGTGTCGTCGGCCCAGATCTGGCCGTCGGGGTAGCTCGGCGGCTCGGCGGCGCCGCGCAGGCGCACGACCGGACGCTCGTCGTCGGCGACGGCGCCCGCTTCCTGCGCCCCGATGATCCGCACGCCCCCGGTGGGTTCGTCGCTCCAGGGCGCCGCCGAGGTGGCCGGGTCGGACTCCTCCGACGCAGCGTCATCGTCGCGTGGGTCGTCGTGCAGCTCGTCGTCCCGCTCGGCCCCGTCTCGATCGTCGACCATGTCGGTCATCCCTCCATGAGCTCGGTCGTCTTGGACTCGAGCGCGGTGTCGATCTCGGCCTCGAACCGCTTCGTGAGCTTCTCGAGGTGGTCCTCGGCTCGACGGAGCTCGTCCTCCGAGATGTCGCCGTCCTTCTGGAACGCCTCGAGGTTCTTGCGTGCGTCCCGCCGGGCGGCGCGGACACCGGTGCGCCCGTCCTCGGCCTTCTGCCGCACCATCCGCACGAACTCCTTGCGCCGCTCCTCGGTGAGCGGCGGGAACGAGAGGCGGATGGACGCGCCGTCGTTCGAGGGGTTGAGCCCGAGGTTCGCCTCGCGGATGGACTTCTCGATCGCCGAGATCGAACCCTTGTCGAACGGTGAGATCACGAGCTGGCGGGCTTCGGGGATGGAGAAGCTCGCCAGCTGCTGCAGCGGCACGATGGAGCCGTAGTAGTCCACCGGCAGCTTCTCGACGAGCCCGGAGTTGGCCCGCCCGCTGCGCACGCCCGCGAACTCGCTGCGGGTGTGCGCCACCGCTTTGGTCATGCGCGCCTCCGCGTCGTCGCGGACGGCATCGATCAGTTCGTCACTCATGGCACGTCGATCCTTCCACACCGCGCGACCGGATCGGTGACTCCCACCTGAGAGCCGACGACTCCAGTGGGACTACGAGACCAACGTTCCGATGGGCTCGCCGGCGACGATGCGCGGGATCAGCCCGTCGCCCATCAGGTCGAACACGACGATGGGCAGGGCGTTGTCCATGCACAACGTGATCGCCGTGGAGTCCATGACCTTGAGGCCGCGGTTGAGCACGTCGATGTACGACACCTGCGTGAGCAGCTCGGCCGTGGGGTCCTGGCGCGGGTCGGCGGTGTACACCCCGTCGGTGCCGTTCTTGCCCATGAGGATCGCGTCGGCCTCGATCTCGACGGCGCGCAGCGCGCTCGTCGTGTCGGTCGTGAAGAACGGGTTGCCCGTCCCACCGGCGAAGATCACGACGCGGCCCTTCTCGAGGTGCCGGATCGCGCGGCGCCGGATGTACGGCTCGGCGACCTGCGACATGTGGATCGCCGACTGGACGCGCGTCGGCTGGCCCATCCGCTCGAGCGTCTCCTGGAGCGCCAGCCCGTTGATCACGGTGGCGAGCATCCCCATGTAGTCGGCCTGGGCGCGGTCCATCCCGGCGCCGGCACCGGTCATGCCCCGCCAGATGTTGCCGCCACCCACGACGACTGCGACGTCGATCTCGAACTGGCGCTTCAGCTCGATGACCGACGACGCGATCTGGGCGACGATCTCGCCGTCGATGCCGTAGCCGCCCGGACCGGCGAACGCCTCACCGGAGAGCTTCAGCAGGACCCGCGACCAGCGAGGGGCGGCCTGTTCGGTCGCATCGTCCACGTCGGGGCTCAGTTCCCGATGACCGCCTGGACGAACCGCACGATCTTCCCGTCGCCGAGGCGCTGCTGCACTGTCTCCTTCTCGCCGAACATGCCCTGCTCGGGGAGCACGCGCTCGGCGTACCAGGAGTTGACGCGACCTTCGACGATCTTCGGGATCGCCTGCTCGGGCTTGCCCTCCTTGCGCGTCAGGTCCTCGAACCCGGCGGTCGCCTTGGCGACCAGGTCCGCGTCGATCTCGTCGCGGCTGAGGGCGCTGGGCTTCGCGAAGGCGATGTGCAGTGCGATCTCGTGGGTGAGCGCCTCGTCGGCGCCCTCGATCTCGACCAGCACGCCGTTGGTGCCTCGGCCGTCCTGCGTGTGCAGGTAGGCGTCGAACCCGTTGCCGGGCGCCGCCTCGAAGCGCTCCACGGTGCCGAGCTCGATGTTCTCCTTCTTCTGGATCTTCAGCGTGTCGAGGTCGTCCTGCAGCGCGCTGAGCGCCTCGGGGCCACCGTCGAGCACCGCGTCGGCCATCCGCTGCACGAGGCCGACGAAGTCGTCGGCCTTGGCGGAGAAGTCGGTCTCGGACTTGAGCTGCACGATCGCCGCGACGTTGTCCTTGCGGGCCACGGCGATCGCACCCTGGTTGTTCTCGCGGTCCTCGAGCGTGGCGACCTTGGTGAGGCCCTTCTCGCGGAGGATCTGCGCGGCGCGGTCGCGATCCCCCTCCGCTTCGACGAGTGCCTTCTTCGCGTCCATCATTCCGGCGCCGGTGGCGTCACGGAGGGCCTTGACGGCCTGGGCGGTGATCTCTGCCATGTCGGGGGTTCGACTCCTGTGGTCGGTGGAGGTGCGGGGAAGGGTGCGTCAGTCGGCGGCGGGTGCGTCCGCGGCGGGAGCTGCGGCGGCCTCGGCCGGCGCGGCGTCGGCCTCGGCGGCCGTCCCGGCAG